>JASFBJ010000318.1 GCA_030149585.1 Desulfobacterales bacterium
CTGAAGCCAAGCAGGAGATCGTTTTTGATGTATTTTTCTTTTCTTCATAGCTGCGAATAATTAGTTTGTATTTTATAAGTTACCTTCGTTTTTATGACAGGTGTTGCCTAAGCCGAACAAAATTATTAAACAGAAAAAAATCTATCTATTAACGCTATATATTTTCTTTATAATATGATAAAATAATATTTATTACAGGTTTGAAAGAAATTTACTATGGCATATAAGAGAGAACATGTAAAGGAAAGATTTAGACCAAAACCAGGCAAGCTTTTTGAACAGGAGCTGGCTGAGGGACGGGCGGATGTATATATGCCGCATGCATTAGCGAAGAAATATACGGGTGCTGGAAAATCGTGGATATGGCAATGGGTTTTTCCAGCGAAGAATTGTTCAAGAGATCCAAGAACCAAAAAAATGCGCCGGCACCACATTCATGAAACTGGCTTGCAGAAAGCAGTGTCGAATGCCGCAAAAGGGAATCATCATAATCACTTGCATTAATAAAAATACCAATCTGAATCAATCGGTTAATGATTCTAATACAGATAGTATAGGGTTTGACTGTTCAATACTGGTCAGTCTTATGCATCTTATGCCATCCCTTCCGACCGGTGGTTTTGCCTATTCTCAGGGACTTGAGTGGGCTGTAGAAGCGAAATGGGTTAAAGATGATATATCCCTGTCAGGCTGGCTTTCTGATCTTTTGCTTTACTCAGTCTGCCTTGTTGATGTGCCTGTATTAAAACGGATTTACAAAGCATGCTGTTTAGAACAGCTTGAGTCCGCACAATACTGGATACAACTTCTTCTGGCCATAATGAGAAAAGAAAAACCATTTGTTTTTTCAAATCTTAAAACCGGAGAGGGCTGCGATGTGATTCTTTCTTTTATAGAAACCCGGGGAATGCTTCTTGATTGACCTAAATAAAAATAATGTTGCCATTTGTCAGGAAATATAATATGCAATTTTGGTATAAAAGTTCGGCATAATCGTTGCAGCTCATAATCCATCGCAAGTTTTATATACTTAAATTTTTTTAAACATTATTTAAAGTACATTAAGGAGAAAGGTTTGAAGAATACTCCTGTTGAAACTCAGACACAAAAAAATATTTGCACAAATACTGAAAATAATGGTGACTCAGAAAATAAGAACCAAAGGGACGCGTTTGAAGGAATTATTGGGAAAAGCAGGTTGATGCAGCGAATATTTCATCTAATTGAAAGGGTGGCTGACAGTGACAGCACAATTTTGATTAATGGGGAAACCGGCACGGGTAAGGGCTTGATTGCAAAGGCTATTCATAGGAAATCCTACCGTAATAAAAAGCCTTTTGTATCTATTAACTGTGGAGCAATTCCTGAAAATTTATTGGAAAGCGAATTATTTGGTCATGTACGAGGAGCTTTTACCGGTGCGACTTCCTCAAAAAACGGTAAGTTTGAAGCTGCCAATGAGGGAACAATTTTTTTAGATGAGATAGGAGATATGAGTCATGATCTTCAGGTAAAAGTTTTAAAGGTTCTTGAGGAAAGAGAATTTGAACCAGTGGGCGGTAATAAAACGATTAAGGTTGATGTTAGAATTCTTGCCGCAACTCATCGAGATCTGGAAGAAGAGGTTCAAAAGGGAAATTTTCGAGAAGATCTATTCTATCGCCTTTATGTAATCCCTGTTAAACTCCCTTCTCTTAAAGAGCGTATTTCAGATATTCCACTTTTGATTTCTCACTTTATAAATGGACTAAACCACTCAAAAAAATTGGCGATTGACGGAATATCCCAAGAGACTATTAAAAAAATGCAAAATTACGTTTGGCCCGGGAATGTTCGTGAACTTGCTAATATGGTGGAACGTATGGCTGTTCTTAAAGGAGATGGTGAACTAGCTGTAGAGGATTTACCGGAAAAAATAAGCGGAGTTAATTATGAACGTGATTTTTCCAGGCCTGATCTGACTGGGGATGGAATTTGTCTTAGCACGGCCGTGAGTGAATTTGAAAAACGTTTAATATTCCAGTCCCTTGAAAAAACCAAATGGGTTAAAAAAAATGCCGCCAAATTGCTGCAGGTCAAACGAACCACCCTTGTTGAAAAAATCAAGCGATATGATATAAATCGATGCGCATGATACCCTAATGAACGAGGACAAAATAACTTCCTCAATAAGTTGAATATTTTATTTTGATTGCATCTTAAAGTGTCAAAGATGTGACGGGGCATCCGTAAATTGACGGGCCTCTTTTTTATCTTTGATTACCCTCTCTTTTAAATTTCTCAACATTTATTTTTCTGTTCATATTATATTTAGCCTCAAAGGGGTTTTTTGCTATGCGTTTGTACGCAGAGTGCAAGAGCATAAGCGTTCTTGCTTTGCGCTCATAGCCATCAAAAAGCCCGGCACAACACAAAAAGCCTGATAGAACTTAATTTCAGAGCCCATCCAGGTAAAATAATTTATCATTAACAGCTATTCGATGGCATAAATATTGCCATATATCTATTTGAAATAGATAAATTTACTTTAATTGCCTATCAAAACCATTGGCAGGCCTGCTATCAGTTATAATAGGTGAAAATCAGGAATTTTTATGTCGGAAAGAGCCATTTTGCTTGTAGATAATGATCCAAATATAGAAAAGATGCTTAAAAAAAAATTTGGTTCAGCTGGATATTTGATTGACAGGGAATTTGATGGCAAAACCGCCTTAAAAAAAATAGAAGATAGAATATATGATCTGGTTGTGGCTGATTTGCAAATGGCGAAAATATGCGGACTGGAATTTTTAAAGACCATTACGGAATTAAAGGCTGATCTGCCGGTGATCGCTATTACCGCCATTGGTTCTGTTAACGATGCAGTAAAGGCAATGCAGCTTGGGGCATCAGATTATCTGCTTAAACCGTTTTCAATAGATATTATAAGCTATTCCATTAAAAATGTTCTTAAATTTAATAATAAAGAGCTCATAAATAATAAAAATTCAAATAGAACCAGGAATATTAAAAAAAAATTAATAATAGCTCAAGACCCAATCTCTCTTAAGCTGTTGGAGTTTACGCGCAAAATTGCTCCAAGCACAGCCAATATATTGATTAGTGGCCCAACCGGGACAGGTAAGGAATTGCTGGCAATATACGTGCATGAGCATAGCGGACGCTCAAGACACGCCTTTGTAGGAATGAATTGCGCTGCCTTACCTGAACATTTAGCTGAAAGCGAACTCTATGGCCATGAAAAAGGAGCGTTTACCGGTGCTTTTCAGCGTAAAATCGGAAAATTTGAGCTGGCTGATAATGGAACGATTCTTCTTGATGAGATCAGTGAAATGTCTTTGTCTCTTCAGGCAAAATTACTTAGAGTGATCCAGGAAAAAGAGATTGATCGGGTCGGCGGGACTAATGTTATTCCAATTAATACGCGAATAATAGCCACCACTAATCTTGATCTTAATCAGGCGGTTAAAGCCGGCAGGTTCAGGGAAGATCTGTTTTACCGCCTAAATGTTATTAACCTTAAAATATTACCTTTAAAAAAGCGCAAAGCAGACATTATTCCCCTTGCAACCTGTTTTTTGGAACAATATTGCCGGAAAAATAATAAACAATTCATGCAGATCACTGATGATGCAGCTAAGTTGCTTCTCAATTATAATTGGCCCGGCAATGTTAGAGAGCTTGAAAATATTATTGAAAGAGCTGTAATTATTTCCGAGTCAAATATGATCAGGCCGGAATATATTAATTTGGAAAATCAGAAAGCTGATTCTCCAAAAAAAAGAAGCCATCTAACTGGAATTACTATAAAAAATATGGAGAAAAATTTGATTCTGGATACCTTGCACGAGGTTAATGAAAATCGAACCCATGCTGCTAAACGACTTGGTATCAGTATTCGAACTTTAAGAAATAAACTTAGCGAGTATAAAGAAAAAAATGATTTATAAAACACTATAAT
>JASFBJ010000092.1 GCA_030149585.1 Desulfobacterales bacterium
AATCTCTTACACGATTTATCAAGATTTCTTCGAGTACCACGGTAATACCACTATCGAACGAATTCGCAAACAAAACAACAAAATCATTCTCCATGACTGGTTGATTTTCAATTCAGTTGACGAAGCAACTGAATTTTTCAACTCCAACTAATTACTTATATTATAAGGAGTAAAAAATGTTTGACCAAATTATAGATGGATTATGTGAATGCCTTTTAGTTGCCGTATTTCTAATTTTTATAATTTTAATCACAATTCTGGTGGGAGCATAATAAAAGTTTTTATTATGCAGCCTCTTTCAAAGGAAAAACCAGCAAAATTGTGCAACCAAATTCTTTATTATTTGAAGCGCTTATTGATCCGTGCATTGCGGTGGTGAATTTTTTTACCAGGGTCAGGCCGATTCCAGTACCGCCTGTTGTACGGGTTAAATTATTTTTCTCTCGATAAAATTCGTTAAAAATCTTTTTTAGAGCCTTTGGAGCTATTCCAGGGCCCTTATCTGCAATGGAGAGTTGAATATTATCAGCCTGCTGGGTTATTTTAAGTTTTATTTCTTTAGTTATTGATTTTGCACCGAATTTAATACTGTTTTCAATTAAATTGATCAATATCTGAAGCATCACTTCCCTGTCATAATAAAAGGGTGAGATATTTTCAATTTCCGTTTTCAGGCTAAACCCTGCCTGATCCAGCCTGGGCTGCATAATTATTATTGCTTTGGCAACCTCTTGTTTCAGAGTGCCAGGTTCCATTGCAAAATGGCGCTGCTTTTGCTCAAGCCTGGATAGCTCCAGAACATTATTAATCAAATGGGATAAACGCTCACTCTCTGATCCTAAAATTTTAAAATATTTGCGTTCCTGAGCTATATCTCTTGCAACACCCATCTCAAGCATCTCAATATACATCCTGATATTTGTAAGGGGAGTTTTTAATTCATGGGTCACGGAAGAAACAAAATTTGATCGTCTTTCAGAAAGTTCCACCACAGCCCGAACACTTTGATAAATGGCAAAAAAACCCATAAAGAGCACAAGACCAAGAACTGCCAGCACAATTTTCAGGGTCATCCGACTCTGGGTGGCTGGAATCTGACGGCATGTCAGGGTCGTAAATAAGAAATCAAATGGCGGGGGAAAACGCCTGTTTAATGAAAACAGCGGCTGATCAACCATTATTCCACTGGAAATCACTTTGGTCTGGCGTCCTTGGTCTATTACCTGCAAACTCAGGTTAGTAAAATTGGCCATGGGCTGATTTGCAAAACAGGTTGCAGATAGATGGTTCAAAAAGAGTTTAACTTTTAGAATAAATCCCTGCCGATAAATCTGCTCATTGATAATAACCCGCCTGAAAATAAAAATCTGACCGTCATTAATAAAAACCGACTGCAGGGGTGCAACTTCAACCTGAAATTTATCCTTTTGGTAATATTGCCGCGCCTTAGACCCTTTTTCAGCAACAGGCTGAATATACGCTGATTCTTCGTCTTTTTGACTCATGGGCTTGGTTTTTTCAAACAGATCTGCATCCCGGTTTGAAGCAACTGGCGCAGCAGCGCCCTGACCCTCTTTTTTTATAACATTAAAAACTTGTCCCGCGCTGATCTCTTTAACACGACTCTCCTGATACCCCAATTTGGATTTTTTAGAACGGGATTGAGAAAGATCAAGATACTGAGAGGCAAATCCCTTTGATCTTGATTTTATTATTTTGGAATTAAGCCCTGTTCCCGCCTTTGACTTTGAAGCTGCCAAACTCTTTGAGTCGGTAATTCGCTTACGGTTAAAAATCCGGTTTATATCTTTCAACTGTTTTACTAAATCCTGTTTTGCCAAAGGAACCGTGCTTAAATCCTTTACCAGGGGAGTTTGCAGGGAGCCATCTGGATTATTCTGAAGATATCCCAGAATATACGACTCATCTTTTGGCATTATAGCCAGCGGTGATCGCCGGGAGTGGGCCTGACCCGGCAAAGGCAGATAAGTAAAATTATACTGATCCACACTCCGATTCTCTTCAAGGCTTATAAGATCTGCAAGTTTTTCCCCCATCTTATCAAATAAAGTATTGGCAAAAAATCTCAATTTGGCTGTTTCCTCCTGTTGCAGGCCCTGATAAGTCTGCAAAACAAGAAAAAACAGGGGAATAGTTAGGGATATACTGAAAATAATAAGTAATAATTTTATCTTTTTCATTAATCTTTTTCCCAAAGATAACCCTGCCCTCTGATGGTTTTTATAAACCTGATATCCTGTTTCATGGAAATAATTTTTTTCCTCAGTTTTAAAAGATGAATATCCACTGTTCTGGTTTCAATATCCGCATCAGCATAGTGCCAGACCTCAGTCAGGAGTTCGTTTTTTGATATAATGCGATCCTGATTTCTATGCAGATAAATTATAATATCCATCTCTTTCCTGGTCAAATCCACTTTTTGTTCCTGAAATGCAGCTTTGAGCAACTTGCCGTCAAAAAAAACACCATCCCTGGTAATTTGCTCATCTCCCAGACTAAGGCCGCTTCTGCGCAGCACTGCTTCCACCCTGACCATCAACTCTTTTAATGAAAAAGGTTTACTTATATAATCATCGGCGCCAGCCTTAAAACCTTTGACAAGATCATCTTCAGCCCCTTTTGCAGTAAGAATAATAATTCCAAGGTATGGTTTTTTCTGCCGAATTTTCCTGCAAATTGTAAATCCATCCATGCCCGGCAACATCACATCTAAAATAATCAGATCATAGCGACCCTTTAGCCCTGTTGTAAGACCTTCCAGACCGTCGGCCACGCCTTTGGCCGCAAACCCGTTAAACACCAGCACATCTAAAAGACCACTTAAAATAGCAGGATCATCTTCCACAACCAGAATTTCAGCCTTTGAGTTTTTCATATGATTCTCCTTTTTTAATTAGCTGGATTTTTGAGCATACTTCAGAGTATGACCATTGCCAAGTAAAAGTTATGCAAAATAATCGGATGCTTATTTTGCACTTCTTTGAATTGCATTTTCTTTTGTCTTATTTATAATCTCTCTTAAAATAAAATAACTTAACAAAAAAAAATAAGGAGGCCTGTCATGAAGTTAAACCAAGTTAAAACATTTTTTTTCACAATTTTCCTGATTCTTATAATATTTGCTCCAATAAAGGTAAAAGCAATTTCAACTGGAATTCTCTCTTTATCCGGTAATCTGGTACAAAATAAAGTTCTGCAAGGATCGAACGCCAATATCACCTTTTCCCTTACCATTCAGGCAGATGAAATTTTCCCTTTAACCAATTTGCCTCAGCAGAATGTAGACATGGTAATTGTTCTAGATCGCAGCGGGTCCATGCGAGGCAAAAAGCTGAAAGATGCCAAACACGCGCTTTTATCCCTGATAAACAGTTTAAGATCTCAGGATCGTTTTGCGCTGGTGACCTATTCAGATAACGCCCGAATCCATTCAAATCTGCTGACAATGACTCATTATAACCGTCAAATGATCATTTCAGAAATTAACCAAACCTATGCGGCAGGAGGCACTAATTTAGGAGCAGGTTTGCAGCAGGGACTCAATCTTTTAGTTAATGCTCCCTATCATTCTAACCTGGATAAACCGGCTAACCCTGGAAAACTGATATTAATATCGGACGGCCTGGCCAATAAAGGAATTACATCTTATTTTGCTCTTGGCAATATGGCCTCTGTGGCAGTGGAAGAAAATTTCAGTATCTCCACGATAGGAGTCGGCCTTGAATTTAATGAACAGTTGATGTCATATATTGCCGACCAGGGAGCTGGCAACTACTATTATCTGGAAAATCCAAATGCCTTTGCCCAAGTATTCAAGCGGGAATTCAGGCAGTTAAAATCAGCAGCGGTCACAGGTATTGAGATAAAAATTCCACTTTCAGGAGAAATATCTTTGATCAGAGCCAGTGGATACCCTGTTCGGATTGAAAATAACTGTGCGATCTTTAATCCAGGGAATCTAAGATCCGGCCAGTCACGCAAGTTTTTTTTAACATTGAAAGTACCGACCACAAAGGAAAAAAGCTTTTCCTTAAACCATATTCAGGTTGGTTATCTGCACGCCGGCAATAAGTACACCACCAAATTGCCCGACAAATTCAATATTACCTGCGTTAAAAACACCATTAAAAATAAACAGGCGGTTTTTTCCTCCATAAAAAAGGATGAGTGGGCGCAAAAAGTTCTTCAGGATGATTTTAATATGTTAAAAGAGGAGGTTGCCGTTGATATTAAATCAGGCAATAAACAAAGGGCTATGGAAAAAATTCAGCGTTATCACATCGAAAATGAATCGGTTAATGCAGTAGTAAATTCCAAAGCAGTTAAAAAAAACCTGGATCAGGAGGTTGGCCAGCTAAAGGATTATGTTTTAGAAACATTTGAGGGCAAACCAGCAGCCGTAATAATGAAACAGAAAAAAAACTCCAAAGAGTTGCAGTATGAAGGCTATAAGGGCCGTCGATCAGTGAAATAACAGGCAGCCCAAATATGTGCATCTGGAATTTTTCTCGTTCCCACGCTCCAGCGTGGGAATGCATACCACATAGGGCTTTTTCTCGTTCCCATGCTCCAGCATGGGAGCCAGGTAAACCATGCAAGAAGCAACATCTAAAAAGTTTAAACTAAACCTGATGAACATAATTTTAATATTTTTTTTAAAGAGACGTTGAGGCTTTATCAATATCGATAATTTTGCTTTTTCCAGCATATGCTTTGGTCTCATAGCGGGTAATGCTCATCAGTTTTCTGGTGATATTACTCATCCGAAAAATCTGATTTTGGATTTTTGACAGCGTTGGATAGGATTCATTATCAGTTTCCATTCCCATTGTTAATAATTCTGAAAACCCGGAAATAGCCTGAATGGGCTGGTTCAGCTCATGGCAAACAGCGCCTGCCATTTCCAGAACACCTTCCAGCTTCTGTTTTTGCAGCTTTTCCTGTTCAGCGTTTTGTAATTCTATAATAGTCTGTTTAAGACGTCTGTTAATTTGAGTCCGTTCCATATGAACATTCAAACGAGCCAGAAGCTCCTCTTTAAAAAAAGGTTTTACCAGATAATCTGTGGCACCGGCTTGAAAAACTTTGATCAGTTCCAAACGATCCGACATTGCTGTTAGAAATATGATTGGAATTTCCGTTAGATTTAATTGTTTTCGAACAGCTCTGCAAAATTGGCAGCCGTCCATTTCCGGCATAATCAGATCCGTAATTATAATATCAATTTTATTAAGATTTTTTTTTAAGATTTTAAGTGCGTTAAGACCATTATCAGCTTCAAGGAGAGTCACACCTTCCCTTTCAAGATTTTCCCTCACAATATAGCGAGCCACCTTATTATCATCTACTATTAAAGCGGTTATTCCTTTTAAAAATTGTTTTGGTTTTAATATTTTATTGACTCTGTCAAGAATATCCCCTGCATTAAATGGTTTGGTAATAAAATCAGCCGCCCCTACCTCAAAGCCCTTTTGACGAATCTCCATGGAATCATTGGCGGTGATGAAAATAACCGGCACCTGGGTTCCTTCTTTAATTTCATAAGCCGCTCGATAATATTTCTCTTTAAGCCTCTTATAGGTTTCAAAACCATTCAACTTTGGCATATCTATATCCAGAGTGATCAAATGCAAAGGGGCATATTCAATTGCTTTGGCCAAAGCATTAAGCCCATTGGAAGCTTCAACAATATCATAGCCACCTTTTTCCAGTTCTTTTCCGATCAGCCTGCGTATGGTGGCACTGTCATCCACCACCAGAATTTTTTTTAAGCATTCGGTCATCAGTTTCCCCTTAAAATTATTTACTATCGTTTAATTCAATTGAGCAAAACCTTATCTTTTAAAGATATCGGTAATCAGTAAAAAAATCTTTAGAAAAATTAACCTGCAAGACGATAAAAAATCCCGGTAAAAACAGCCCAGCTTAGTGCAAGCACTGTAGCTGTCAAACAAAAAAATGCCAGGCTTTTCTGCAAAAAGCCCTCTTGATATTTTTCTTTATAACCAAGACAAAAGGCAACTAAAGCTCCGACTATAATCCCCCCTGCATGCCCCCAGTTATTGATGTTTGGAATCATAAACCCGAATAAAAAAATACTGATTGCCCAGCCGCCCATCTGCCTGAAAAGAGCCTTCCCGTAAATTCCCCCCCGAGCTTTACCATAATAGAGAATAGCGCCCATCAAACCGCAGACAGAGGCCGAAGCCCCAATGGTAAAACTGATACCAGCCAGATATGATATAAAAAATCCTCCCACTCCGCCCAGGGTATAGATAATAAACATCCTGTAAGCCCCGAATTCCCTGATTATAATTGGCGCGAGTTGATAAAAGGCCAGCATATTAAATATAATATGTAAAATTGAGCCATGCAGATAATTAGCTGTCAGTAATGTCCACCAGCGATGATACCGGTCAATCGGCAATGTTCCTGTGGCACCCAAGACCAAAAGGCTTTTGCCCTCCGGTGAAAACAGGTTTAAAGGATTAAAGGAAAAGCCTGTTTGCCTGGGACTTAGCAAAAGAGATAATAAATATAATCCAGCATTTACATAAATTATATATTTGATAATAACATCTGGTTTTTTAAACCCGCGACTAATACTGATATTTTTTAAACGTGAGCCTGGTGACAAAAGCCCGCAATATGGACAGCGTTGCTCATCGCTGCTTATCAGTTTATGACATTTGGGACAAATCAGGGAATTTCGTTTATTTTTGCTCATACTCGCTCATAATTTTTTTAGAATAGGTACGCCACGCACCTTTATATGTTATTTTAATTTATTTTCAGACAAAAGGTCTTAAGCCTTTTTTTTAATAATTTCACGCTCTATGGCTGTAATACGTTGCAGAATCGGTGGATGGGAGTAGTGCAGAAAAACATAAAGGGGATGGGGCAAAAGATTTGACAGGTTATCAACGGATAATTTTTTAAGAGCATTGACCATGGCCTCTGGGTCTTTTATAGAATTTACGGCAAATCGATCAGCTTCATATTCATTTTTGCGAGAAAATTTCTGCATAAAAATTCCCATAAAAAAATCAATGGGTGAATAAAGCATCCCAAAAAAGATCAATCCTGCATAAACAGAAACCTGATCAACATAAAAGGCTGAAAATAAAGTTTTATATGATATAAAAAAAGAAAGAACAAAAAATAAAAGGCCGGTCTGCAAAATACCAATCAGCATCATCTTAAGAATATGTTTTTTTTTATAATGCCCCATTTCATGAGCCAGAACAGCTACCAGCTCAGAGGTTGTATGCCCTTCAATCAGTGTATCAAATAAAACAATCCGCTTATTGCGGCCAAAGCCTGTAAAAAAAGCATTTGATTTAGCTGATCGTTTTGACCCATCCATAACAAAAACATTTTTTAATGAAAATTTTATGGAGCGGGCATAGGCAAATATTGCGTCTTTTAGATCACCTTCTTCAAGCGGAGTAAATTTATTAAACAAAGGCATGAGCCATGTTGGCGCAACAAATTGAATTATCAGAATAAACAAGGTTACAGCAATCCAGCATAACCACCAGGCATTATTACCGGCATATTCAAAAAAAGCTAATACTCCAGCTAAAAGAGGCATACCTAAAATCAACCCCAGGGCCAGGCCTTTTAAAAGATCCTTAATATAAGTAGACCAGGTGGTTTTATTAAACCCAAAACGTTCCTCAATAACAAAAGTAGAATAGATATCAAAAGGAAGGGAGAGTAAACCTTTAAACAAAATCAAAATGCCGATAAAAATCAACCCACTTATTACAGGTCCCATCTGAAAAGAACGAGCCAGATGATCCAGCCAGACAAAACCATGGCCAAACCAGAAAACTAAAATCACGATCAGATCAAAAAGAGCTGTAATTTGACTGAACCTTGTATTTTCCTGTAAATATTTTTGAGATTTTTCGTATTTTGCTTTATCATAAAAACCTTCAAAGGCCTGCGGCAAATCAGCCCTCATGGATTTCAAATTCAAATAGTCAGTCAGGCGATTTAAAATAAAATCACCAATAATTATAACCAGAATAATCACTGCAACAAAATTCATAATATTATGCCATGCTCCTTAACCTTTAAACGTAAATTATTTATGGCGAGACCGCCAGCTACTTTGAACAGAATCACGCATAACAACCATGAGTCCAGGCCATTCTTTTTCCGAATATTTTTTTATTGACTGCATAACGCGCTGATGGATCTTTAACCGGGTAGGTTGTTTTAGACGGATAATCAGAATGCCGCAATGTTTTTCATCACGATGACTTGAAAACCCTTTATCAGTTGTAATCAAAAGGCGCTTTTCGTATATAACTCTTTCCCACAGCTCTTTATCTGTTATGCCCTGATTAAGAGTTCCACGAATATCAATAACATCAAATCTTTGTTTACGCAGCTCTTTTACAGTAATTAATGGTATATTCTCATCAACAAAAATTTTCATACGACATTTTCAACAGGCGTTATCTGTTCCTCAGCAAGCGATGCAGCATAATCCAGACAGGCATATACGTCTTCTGTTTTCAGTGATGGAAAATCTTCAAGAAGACCTTCAATTTTATCCCCATTGGCAAGCATCCTTATTATTTGGTGGACAGGAACCCTTGTGTCTTTGATACATGCCTGACCGTGACAAATTTTTGGATCGATTGATATGCGTTCATACATAATTAAACTCCAATCTCGGCAAATATGAATCCATAAAAGACCACTTGAATGATCTTTTTTTCCTCTCTCCTTAAGCCGGGTAGAATAAATATTTCATCATCTTAACAAGTTCATTAAAAGTCAACTTTCTTTTTTTTTTGTAATTAAATTGCCGATAAAATTTCCAATAACCCTGTGAACTCTTTCTGAGCCTTTGCCAAGCAATATTCCGTGACGGTCAAAATTAAATAAAACTAATTGTTTATCTTCAGACCCTATCTTATTAAAGATCTGCCCGGCACTTTTGGGATTTACCACAGGATCCTGCCTGGACTGAACCACCAGGGCCGGAGCCTTGATATCTTTTAAACGAGCTTCCATATCAACCATTAACCTCCCCATTTCCCGGATACCTGCAATCGGATTTCGGCTATAGTTAATATGCGGATTTTCAGGTTGATTTTCAACAAACTCTTTTGCAGCATCCACCCTGTTAATTTTATTCATAATTTTGTTCCAGACATCAACGGCCGGCACAAATTTAGAGTTAAAATCCTGCAAACCAAGCGGGGCTGAAACCGCAAAAACAGCGTCCACTTCCGGTATTCTGGCCGCCAGCTCCAAAGCCAGTCCTGCGCCCATTGAAAAACCGCCCAAAACAACCTTTTGGCATAAATTGCGAATCACAGCATAACCTTTTTCATATGAATTAATCCAGTCCTGATATGAGCAGGCCGCCAGGTCTTCAGGCGTTGTACCATGCCCCGTTAAACGCGGAGCATATACCCAGAACCCTTGACAGCCAAGGTATGTTGCAAGTGCCCTGACTTCCTCGGGAGCGGCCATATATCCATGGGCCAGCACAACCCCCACCTTGCGCTTAAAATTTCCTTTTATCAAAAAAGGCGTCCCCACCTCTCTGGGTTTTGATTCAGCATCAACAAAAAAATGATCATAATCTTTTTTAAAATCTTTGATCGCTTTTTTTAAAAGAGTTTTTACAACCTTGCGGCGAATCATAAAATCCGGCTGCCAGGCCAGGCAAGAAATCTTTTTTTGCAATAAAAATAAAGGTTCTACTTCATTGGCAATTACAGCTATGGGATTGTCGATCCTGACTCTGTGAAAATCAAAAAAAGATTTAAGTTTGGAATTATCCTTTAATAAAAAATCTCCCTGAAAATCAACAATTCCTTTTTCTTCAGCCAGGGAAACCAGATCATCAAATTTATGAAAACGATCATCACTTAACAGATGAATTTGATCATCCAAAAGACTGTGATGCAAATAAAATGGGCTTTTTTTAAGCTCTTTTAAAATTATGAGATAAACCCTGTTTTTCAAATTCTGAATTGAAATTTTTTTACGCGGAATATGTTTTAAAAAAGAGGCAAATAAATGATCATGATTTACCGTGGTCATACTATAAATAGCCTCCATATACTGCTGCATAATAATAAGGGCCTCTTTGCGCATTCTTTTATGACAAGGAATCCGATCATCAAAACAAATTTCCTCTGGAGAGGCAATATCTTTTGCAATTTCTTGATGCTTAAGCTGATGCTCTATTTGCAGGGGCTTGCCAAAACGAATATCCATATCAACGCCTGAAAGCAGCATGGAGCCTTCGGTCATAAGCTCTTCCATAGCTCTTGCAGGCAGCTCCTGGACCAGAGAATCCGCAAGTTTGCTGAGAATATTTTCCCTGGCCCGTACAGGATAATATGTTAAATTTACCGGTATAATAAAGGTTTTTTTCTCAATTACTGTTTGAAGATCTTCAATTTCAAAAAGCCCGGCAAGTCGCCTGGCCTCTGCCGGCTGTTTTGTCAGCATCAATTTTATCCGCTGCCGGTAAAATTCAGTTCTAAGGGCCAGGCCGGCTGCTCCTGAATGAGGAGGATACCGTCCACCTGCAACAGAGAGCATAAATCGACCTTTTTCAATGATCTTCTTATTTTTAACCATCCTGCCTTCAGGAAAAATAGCCCACGAAGCTTCGCCGGTGAGAAGAGTTTTGATAATCAGACGATCCCTGTCTGGATCAGCCGTGGAAATAGCCCCCATATTATCCAGAAAATTATCCATTGCTCCGCCAAACAGATCAGCTGAAGCCAGAGACCAGACAGGCACCTGGGTCAGTTTAAAAATATGGGACGGCAGTAAAAGGGTTTCAATACGAGTAAAATGGTTGATCACAAAAATAATAGCCCCATCAGGAATATTTTCCTCCCCATGAATATTGATGCGGGCCCTGCTGAGGTTTAATAAAGCCTTTATGGCAAATCCAGTTGTACGATAGGCAAAACGATTCATAATTTTTCCCGAGTAAAAATTGTCATTCTGGTTATTGACAGATTTCCAGATAATATCTAAAATACTATTCTATTTATAAAAAAGAAAGAATTTTCAGGAGAATTATAATGTACTCTAAAATATTAATATTGCGTTTCCCCCCCACTCATGTGCAAAAACCGCTGGTCTGCAATCTTGCCAGAGATTTTGATCTGGTTTTTAACATTCTTAACGCAACAGTTCTGCCACGCAAGGAAGGGGTTATGGTGCTGGAACTTTCCGGCCCTAAAAAAAAGTTTAAGGAAGGTGTGAAATATCTTAAATCCCAGGGAGTTGATGTTCAAAATGCATCCCAGGAAGTGGAACGTGATGATGAGATCTGCACTCACTGCGGTTCTTGTACAGCGGTATGCCCGACTGGTGCTCTTTTTATTGAAAGACCGGAAATGAGGATTGTTTTTGATCAGAAAAAATGCAGTGTATGCGAGCTGTGTATCACGGCATGCCCACCGCGAGCCATGAAAATCCACCCGGCCAGACAAGAGGCCTGGTTTTAATAATGAAACAGGTCATAGGAGTCGCCCTTAGCGGTGGTTTGGATTCGCTTGTCGCAGCTTGTCTGCTGAAAAAACAGGGGCATAAGGTTTTCGGCATCCATTTTAAAACCGGTTATGAAGCCCTGCCTGATACA
>JASFBJ010000093.1 GCA_030149585.1 Desulfobacterales bacterium
GATTTGATATTTGATCTCAAGGGAGATTGGAAATGTTAAAATTAAATAATGTAGAGGTTAAATATAGTGAAGTAATTTTAGTGCTTAGGGGAGTTTCTCTGCAGATTAAAGAGGAACAAATTGTTTGTCTTTTAGGTGGTAATGGAGCTGGAAAATCCACAACCTTAAAATCAATATCCGGTTTACTGGGCTCTGAAATGGGATACGTTAGTGACGGAAGTATTGAATTTAACGGGAAGCGGATAGAAAATGGTAATCCGGAAAAGATTGCTAAAATGGGAATTACCCAGATTCAGGAGGGGCGCAAGGTCCTGGAGCATCTCACTGCTGAGGAAAATTTGATGGTGGGTGCCTATCTTAGATCCGACCGGGCCGGCATTAAAAAAGATCTGGCCATGGTTTATGATTATTTCCCCAGGATAAAAAAATTAAAAAAGAGGGTTAGCGGTTATCTTTCCGGAGGTGAACAGCAAATGCTGGTAGTTGGCCGGGCTATGATGACCAATCCCAAATTGATGATGCTGGATGAGGCCTCTTTAGGCCTGTCTCCAATTCTGGTCAGGGAAATATTTGATATTATCAAGCGCTTTAATAGAGAATCCAAAACCACAATTTTGGTTGTAGAGCAAAATGTCAGGGTGGCGCTTGAGATATCCGATTATGGTTATGTTATGGAAAACGGTAAGATTATGTTAGATGGTTCGGCTGACAAGCTGGCGGAAAATGAAGATATCAAAGAATTTTATATAGGCCTTAGCCGGCTCGGCGAACGCAAGAGCTATAGAGAAGTAAAACATTATAAACGTAGAAAAAGATGGCTGGGATAGAAAACCAGGGGGACGGCTATAAGTTTATACGTCCCCCCACGCCCCGCCCTAAATCAATATCCAGGAAAAATAAGACCTTATACTTTCCCACAACGCTTTTTTACTTCCGAGATTTTCCCATACGGATTGAAATAAAGCGCAGCACAATTGCCGGGTTTGAGCGACAAGAAAAGCCAACATCGTGAGCATTGTAAAAACTACGGCTAAATGTTTTTTCCCAAGTCCGTAATTGTGTCCTAAATTATAGCCCTGATTTTTAAGCGTATTGAAAGTCTCGTTCTCTATTTTCCAGCGTACTCGACCTCCACGCATAATCGTGTAAGCATTTTTTTGGTCAGGGTGAAATCCGTTACCCAAGTGTTATGATTGGTCGTACCGTCTTGCTTGATAATCATCTCAGGGCATAGAGAAATAACTTCTTTGAAATCGGGATGAATAATTACCGCCCCCAACATCTGAAATGGCAAAGGCCGACATCAAAGCATCGGGTATACTTATATCATTTTTTACCCGAAATTCAGGTATTTTCCCAAATTCATTGCGAATAGCGCCAAACATAGCATCTGCATTGAGATGTTTCCGAACTTTAATCTTTGATGGCCTGTTTTTGTTTTTTGGCTGGTATTCTTCAAGCGGTAGTAATTATTGGTTAAATCGAGTGTTAAAAAATCTGAATAGAGCCGAAATAATTAATCTGTCTACTATTTATATTTTCTTTTATAAGTGAGGGGAATTTTTTTGTTGACAAGTCAACAAAATTTGATTAAATATTTATCATTATGTATTTAATTATAAATATAAGTCTTGTTATCTAATTAAAAATTCAATTCATGGACAGTGTTGATTATGATTGCCCATAAGGCAGCAGTCTGGATAGCGAAAGTGATGGAATGACAACCAATTCAATTTTAAGCCTGAAAAATATCAGGTTACAATTCGGCGGAATAATAGCCTTAAATGATGTTAGTTTTAGCATCAATGAAAGAGAAATTTTTGCCATTATCGGCCCAAATGGAGCAGGCAAGACCTCAATTCTAAACTGCATCAGTGGTTTTTATAGTCCCCAAAAGGGCCAGATTATATTTAAAGATGATGTTATCAGCAAATTGCCACCACATAAAATTGCTAAAAAAGGAATTGCCAGGACATTTCAAAATATTGCTCTTTATTCAGGAATGAGTACGGTTGAAAATCTTATGGCAGGGCGCCACGCAGCCATGAAACAAAATTTTCTTACAGGAGGTCTTTTTTATGGGCCAGGACTGAACGAAGAGATTAAGCATCGGGCTGTAGTGGAAAAAATTATTGATTTTCTTGAGATTACAGCTCTGCGCAACAAGCCTGTTGGAACCTTGCCCTATGGAATGCGTAAACGGGTTGATCTGGGAAGAGCTCTGGCGCTGGATCCAAAAGTTCTTTTGCTGGATGAGCCCATGGCGGGTATGAACGTGGAAGAAAAAGAAGATATGGCCCGCTTTATTATTGATATTTATGAAACCCTTCATATTCCAATAGTTATTGTAGAACATGATATGGGGCTGGTTATGGATATATCCGACAGGGTTTATGTTTTGGAGTTCGGCCGGGAAATCGCAAGTGGGCCACCGTCTGAGATAGTATCTAATCCACAGGTTATAGATGCTTATCTTGGTAGAGAGGAAGCGAATTTTGCGACACGGGAAAAGGATGAGAGATAAGATGCCCACTAAAGATACTTTACCAAAATTGGTCCACCATAATTATGTTAAATATGGGAATAACAGAGTTGCCATGCGCCATAAGAAGTTCGGTATCTGGCAAAGCTTCACTTATGAGGATGTTTATAAGCAGGTCAAATATTTTGCATTAGGGCTTAAAGAACTTGGCCTGACAAAAGAAGATAAGGTCAGCATAATTGGAGATAATGAACCTGAATGGTTTTGGGCGGAGTATGCTGTTCAGACTGTGGGGGGTGTGGCTGTAGGAATCTTTCTGGATTGTGTTTTTGAAGAAGTAGAATATATCGTCACCCATTCGGATTCTAAAATTGTGATAGCCAAGGATCAGGAGCAGGTTGATAAAATTTTGGCTATAAGGGAAAAAACGCCCCATGTCCAAAATGTAATTTACTGGGATGATAAAGGCATGTACGCCTATACTGACCCCTTTATTAAATCATGGGCTCAGGTAGTCGAGCTTGGGAAAGAGAGTGAGCGAAACAACTCTGATCTGTTTGACAAAATGCTTGCTGAGGGTTCCGGCGATGATCTGGCTATTTTAAGTTATACTTCAGGGACAACATCTAAACCCAAAGGAGCGATGATAACCCATAAAAATTTGACCGGAACGGTTTCCGCCTTTTTTGAATTTTCGGTATGGCGTTCAAATGATGAGTATTTAAGCTATATTTCACCAGCCTGGATTACAGAACAAATGCTGGGTCTGACAGGAACTTTGATTAAAGGGATTATTGTGGCTTTTCCAGAAGGCCCGGAAACCATATCTGAAGATGTCAGGGAAATCGGTCCGACCTTGCTCCTTTATACTTCAAGACTTTGGGAAAGTTTATGCGGTGAAACCCAGGCTAAACTGCTTAATGCCAATTTTATCGACAAATTTTTATATAAATTTCTTTTACCTGTTGGATATCGTCGGGCAGATGCTGAGCTGGATGGCAAACCCCTTAGTGTGTATTGGAAAGTACTGGTTAAGCTGGCGGATATAATAATTTTCCGCTGTTTGCGTGATCGGATTGGGTTGTCCCAAACTACAACGCCTTTTACCGGAGGAGCTACTTTAGGCCCGGATCTTTTTCGCTGGTATCGGGCAATTGGTATCCCTTTAAAACAGATTTACGGTTCTTCTGAAGCTGGTCTTTGCTGTTGTCATCGAGAGGGAAATATTAATGTTGAATCCATTGGTCAGCCTTTGCCGGGCATGGAAGTAAAGGTTAACGAGGATGGCGAGGGCTTATGGCGTGGAATTGGAATCTTTAAAGGTTATTATAAGGATAAAGAAAACACGGCAAAGGAACTCAAAGACGGATGGTGGCATAGCGGAGACGCAATTTATATAGATAAAACCGGAAAAATATTTTTCATTGATCGGATGAAAGATCTTATGGAGCTGAGTGATGGAAGCAAATACTCCGCCCAGATGACTGAGGCCAGATTAAAATTCAGTCCATTTATAAGAGATGCGATCATTGTTGGTGGAAAAAACAAGCCCTTTGTTTCCGCCATTATTCAAATAGATTATGATATAGTCGGAGAGTGGGCAGAGAGAAATAAAATCGTTTATACAACCTTTACTGATTTGTCTCAAAAACAAGAGATATATGAACTTATAGTACAAGATGTCAGAAAACTAAACGAAAGTTTACCAAAAGCCGCAAGAATTCAGAAATTTTCATGTACCAATAAAGAGTTTGATCCAGATGAGGCTGAATTGACCCGTACCCGAAAACTACGGCGTAAATTTGCGGAAAAAAAATACAGTGATTATATAGATGCGATTTATTCCGGTAAGGACATATTTGAAAATAAAACAATAATTAAATACCGGGACGGTCGCGTAGGCAAAATGTCTTCTATGATTCGGGTTAAATCAGTGTAGGCATTTAGCGGTGATTTTATTAATTAAATTTTTTTTATTACGGCTTTGGAAATTTGAAAAAAGGCTTTAAACTTAAAATTTGAAACAGTAACGACATCAGAGGGTCCAGATGGCTGAATTTTTAAATTATATTGTACAGGGTATTTCTTTGGGATCTATTTATGCCATGAGTGCCTTAGGAGTTGTTGTAATTTATAAAGCAACTCATATTTTTAATTTTGCTCAGGGAAATATAGCTCTGGTTGGGGCCTATTTTTTATTTACATTTTTTGTAAGTATGAGCTTACCTATCTGGCTTGGTTTTTTGCTGACCCTGCTATTTAGTGCCTTATTCGGAGCAATTTTAGATAAAGTAGCTCTTAGGCCTTTAATAGGTCAACCCCTTATTTCATCTTTGATGGTCACCATCGCGCTGATGATCGGTATTGCCGGTTTTTCCAATATGATATGGGGGACAAGCACCAAAAGTTTTCCAGAGCCTTTGCTGTCGGTTCCGGTTCATATAGGATTTATCAGTACTTCCAGTATCCAGATTTTTGGCATGCTGTCTTCTTTAATTGTTTTTGCTTTGATAGCTGTTTTTTTTAAATATACAAAACTGGGACTGGCTATGCGGGCAACGGCTGAAAGTCATGATGTTTCCCGCAGCCTTGGCGTTGGCGTTAAAAATATTTTCACATGCACCTGGGCACTTGCGGGCATATTGGGAGCAATTTCCGGAATAACCCTGGCAAGTCTTGCCAGCCTTACTCCGGATCTGGGTGTTATTGGTCTGATTGCCTTTCCCATTGTACTTCTTGGTGGTCTGGAGTCCATAAAAGGAACTTTAATAGCCGGTGTTTTAATTGGTGTTGTAGAAATTCTCACCGCAGCTTATATAGATCCGCTTGTGGGTGGTGAATTTCGAGGCGTAACCCCTTATATTTTACTGTTAATTGTACTTTTTTTTAAACCCCATGGCCTGTTCGGGGAAGAACATATAGAAAGGATCTAAAATGGGCTTTGATCTTCCCTGTGGTTGTCATAATGCAACCTACAAACAAGATATTACTATCATCAGAACCAGAGCTCGTTTAATCTGGACTCTATTTGGACTGCTCTTTTTTTTCAGTCTGCCTTATTTTGCTCCGGTAGTTATTACTCAAATACTGGAAAATATCTGGGTTACGGCTATTGCTGTTATGGGCCTTTATCTTTTAACCGGACTGGCTGGTCAAATATCTCTTGGACAGGCAGGCTTTATGGGTATAGGGGCTTATACAACAGCAATTTTTGCAGATTATTTTGGTTTGTCGTTTTTATTCTGTATCCCCCTTTCCGGATTGATGGCCGGAACCATGGGAATAATTTTTGGTCTATCCTCCTTCAAGATTAAAGGCTTTTATATCGCGATTGCGACCCTGGCCAGCCAGATAATACTGACCTGGCTTTTTGCTCATTTGGAAATAACACAGGGTGCCTGGGGCTACGCAGTAAGCTATCCAACCATTTTTGGCCACGAGATCGGTCGGGGCTGGCCTATTTATACATTTTGCCTTGTTGTTTTGCTGATCATGACCTATTTTGCTAAAAATATTGCCAGAACCAAGACCGGCCGTGCTTTTGTTGCTATAAGGGATAATGATCTGGCCGCCAAAGTTCAAGGAATTAATATTTTTGTTTATAAACTAATTGCCTTTTTCCTGTGCTCTTTTTTTGCCGGAGTTGCCGGCTCTGTATTTGCCTACCGTTTAGGAATGGTAACCCCTGAACAGTTTATGCTGATGCAGTCGGTCTGGTTTTTAGGAATGTTAATCGTCGGTGGAATGCACTCTTTGGCCGGAGTTTATCTGGGAACCGCGTTTATAATAATTTTTGAAAGAATGATAAAAATAATCGGCCCCACCCTGCAAAATATTTTGCCCTCAGCCATGGGTGGCTCATATATTGCCGCCCTCTCTTTGATCGTTTTTGCGGCAATAATCATAATCTTTTTAATCTATGAACCCAGAGGATTGGCGCATAGATGGGAAACTATCAAATCTATTTACAGAATCAGGCCATTTCCTTATTAGAAACTGTTTATAAGTCGCTGTGATGTAAGAATCACGGCATATTAATAATTTATCATAGAACCAGGAGGTATTAATGATGAGAATGTCTTTGAAAATGGTATTTTTTATAACGCTTATGCTATTGCTAATTGCGCCTGGATTTGGTCTGGCAGGTGATTATGTCAAAAAGCCGACATTTAAAAAAGGCAAAATTACTGTGGGGCATTGTAATGCTTTAACTGGTCCTATTTCTGCTGAAATGGAGACAATTACAGCAGGCGTATGTGCCAGGATTTGGTACCAGAATCACTTTTTTAACGGTATTGATGGTCATCGTGTTTACCATATGTGGGAGGATAATGAATATAACGCCCAAAAATCAGTGGAGATGTATCATCGCTTTGTATCTTCTGGAGCTACCGGCATTTTTTCAGATGGCGCGCCTTCGGCAACTCCTCTTAAACCCTTAACCGCCAGAGATAAAATCCCTCTGTTTGAAGGAGGTTTTGAAATTAAGGTCGGCTATCCGCCGAGTTATGAATGGCTGGTAGGCGCGGATTACGGCAAGCAGGCTTTCAGCACTATCTATTGGTGGTATAAAAATGAATGGCCGAAAAGTGCGGATTATGGCAAGAGAAAACCACGAGTAGCCTTTTTATACTGGAAAGGTGGTTTTGGTGAATCTATTATTCCACAGGCCGTTCCTTCCCTGGAAAAGCTCGGCTTTGACGTTGTAAAAAAGACAGTTATCTCTTATAAACCAGTTAGTGTTCAACCGGAAATTCTGGCTCTAAAAAAATCCAGGCCGGATTTTGTGTTTATCAATATTACGGTGGAAGTCTCGGCTATGCTTTTGAAAGAAGCCTATGCCCAGGGACTTCAGCAGTCCGGCGTTCAATTTGGAGGATCAATCTGGAACAGCAACGAGGTTATCACCAAAATTTCACCACGTGGAAATAATGGATTTTTATTACCCTCTCCTTACCCCTGGGAAGCAGTTGCTTCGGATGAGCTGGCTGCCATTGGCGCTAAATATAATAAAGAAAGAGATCCTGACTATAATACGCCCTGGACAACAACCAGTAATTTTATGACCGGCTGGATTCTTTCTTCGGTTTATATAGAGGGTGTACAGCGTGCTGTTGATAAAGTCGGATATAAAAATCTTAAAGGAGATGATGTCCAAAATGAGCTGAAAAAACTAGTTTTTGATATCCCACTTTGCAAAATTAAAATTGGATCTGAAAGAGGTAAACCGTATACTCTGGATTATACTGGTAAAATAATGCCGGAAAATATAGATAACCGTTTCGGTAACAGTCATGTGTTTATTTGTCAGTGGAATGATGGTAAATTTACAGTTATCGATGATTTAAAGGTTCCTTTTGATAAACTTAGCCATATGCCGGAAAGATGGATGAGATAAGAATTGATATCTTGTTTTTATTAATTAGTGGATTTAATTTGTTTATTTCTCTGAAAAAATTATATATGCCGGAAAGAAAGGCCCTGCCTGGCATGTATAACCTTTTTCGGGGAATATTTTAAATTCCTGTTTGCAAGCCCCAATTATTTCCATTCATTTATCAAAATGGAAGTAACTTCTCAAAAAATATGTGGTAGTAAAAAAATTAATAATAAAAGCAGGGGCAACTATGCTATTGATGCTGATATTTTAGTTCTCATAACATCAGCTAAGAGAGGCATTCAATTAATTATAGCTATTCGATCATAGAGGTAATCCCAAAAGGATATACCGAGTTTACGGCATGTTTTTTTCAGGCCGACAAATGAATCTCGGCATTTTCTTCCGGTGTCGCTTCGTGTTGAACCATTTATTTTTCGTCTTTTGACGTATTCTCAGATATCACTTTCGCTCAAATTATTATGCAGAGGAATGTCAGGGAGGAATATATTGAATTGTCCGGCATCATCACCTATTTAACTGAACCAGTGCCAAAAAACCAAAACGAAATTATCTCCTTACTTCATTCCCTTCCACTTGTATTCGCTGGTTACGGCAAATCGTCAAAATTGCTTTTTCCAATACCAGTTTTTGATCCTGGCCTGATCTTTTTAAAGTCAGATCAGCTTTAGCTAAAATTCCAAGGAATCCAAGCAGTTGTTCTCGCTTAAATTTCATGGCTTTTTTCATGGTCTGAAAAACAGGATATGGATTATTGGGATTTTTGGCAATCATAAGGTCGGTCGATAATTTAAACTTTTTGGGTGATTTTGTTTTTGAAGGATTTGCAGTACTGCCGCCTGGAATATTTACCCACTCTTTTTGCCACCTGGTTAATTGATCATCATAGCTTTTGACAGCAGGCATGGTATATCGTTTAAAAGAGTCATAGGTCGAGTTCAAAGAAACCTCTCTGCCATAATCTGAAACACTGAAATCTTTTATTACCAGGAGTCTTCTAATCAAATTAACCATAGCGCCCAGAATCTGGAGCGGATGGAATTTATCATCTAAAAGAGAAGTCAAGAGAAAAAGCGTTTTAGCCTGATTCTTATCTGCCAGTGCATTGGTAAACTCATAAATCGGATCCTGTGCAGTACGCTTGAGTACTGCTTCAACATCAGCAGTTGTAATTGCCCTGCGCTCGCCCACATACTCGGCCAGTTTAATAAGATTATTATTAAATGTTCTCAAATCAAATCCGGTTAGTTCACAGACCGCCTGAAAAGTAGCCCTGTCCATGGTTTTATCATACTCTGCTAAAATTTCCTGCAAAGTATCATTCATAACAGCTGTCTGCGCGAGCTGATCATCACGGCGGTTGCCTTTTGGAACAGCGCAATCAATGATCATCCCCTTTTCTTTAAAGGTCTTAAATAGAACCCGCCTTTTATCAACCAGATCAGTAGTCAAAATAAGATAATGACCTCCAGGAAATCCTGATTCAACAGCCTCTTGCAAAATAGAGCTCTGATCCCTGACAGCAGGTATCTTAATGCTGTTTTCACGGCAATATCCGACCAATTCCTCTACCCAGTCATTATTAATGGTTGAATCAAGACCCAGCTTCAGCTTATTTTTTTTCTGATCAATATCCTCAAAGGATAATTTTAAGAGGCTTAAAAGAGAAATAAAATCAGTGGCGGCTTTTTTTAATTTATTATTATCAAAAGCTTCTTTGACCCTGGTTATTATTGAAGCTGCATCCTGCTTTGTGTAAAATATTCTGGAATCACAAAGGGCCACAACCTTTGGTGAAGGAATCATAGAGTAGGTATTAATTCGTTGAAGGGCTTCGGCGATTTTATCATTGGCACCTTCAATCGCCTCATAATTAAAACCGCGCTCTTTGGCAGTCAGCAATGTGGTTAGCAAGGACTCAAGAGCTTTTTTATAAAGCAGCTCCTCGCCGTAAATAAGATAGGCCTGGCATGCCTTGCTTTTGGGCGATTTTTCAGGCAGGTCAGCCAGGTATTTTTTTAATTCCCGATAATTGATTAGCGGCATAATTTTTTTAAATGCTAAAAAAATCTAATCAAATACATTATTGACCAGAATGGTTTCATCGCGTCCAGGGCCCACGGAAATAATATCAATCGGAACTTCGCTTAACGCAACTATTCTGTCAAGATAGGCTCTGGCATTTACCGGCAGATCAGCAACTTTTCGGATATTTGTAATATCTTCAGTCCAGCCGGGCAGGGTTTCATAAACAGGTTCACAGGCGCCCAGCACATTTAAATTGGCTGGAAAATCTTCGATTAACTCATTACCATATTTATAGCCGGTACATATTTTAAGAGTATCCATGCCATCGAGCACATCAAGTTTGGTTATGGTAAGACCGGTCAAACCATTCAAACGCACGGAATTTCTTAAAATCACCAGATCCAGCCAGCCACAACGTCGTTTGCGCCCAGTTGTAGCTCCAAATTCAGCTCCTTTTTTTTGAATCCTGTCTCCAATTTCATCAAAGAGCTCTGTTGGGAAGGGTCCTGCCCCTACTCTGGTTGTATAGGCTTTAACAATCCCTATGACTCCTGATATTTCCTTTGGCCCTATGCCCACTCCGCAGCAGGCATTGCCGGAAACCGTATTAGAAGATGTAACAAAAGGATATGTGCCGTGATCAATATCAAGATGAGTGCCTTGAGCGCCTTCAAAAAGCACATGCCGGCCTGATTTAATGGCCTTATCAATCACAACAGAAATATTTATAACATGGGGGGCCAGTTTCTCAGCATATTTGTTATACTCTGCTAAGATTACATCAGGGTTAAGAGGTTTTGCATTTAAAAATTCTTTTAAATAAAAATTTTTCTCTTTTATTAAAGAATTTAATTTTTCATTAAATATTTCAGGATCAATCAAATCAACAAACCTGATTCCCCTGCGAGTAGCCTTATCTTCATATGCCGGTCCAATCCCCCGCCCTGTTGTGCCAATTTTTTTATCACCTTTCATTATCTCTCTGGCAAGGTCTATCTCTTTGTGATACGGCATAATAACATGTGCTTTTTCACTAATAAGCAGTCTGGCAGGGTCTGTTAAAATGCCTTGATTCTTCAAATATTCCAATTCTTCAATCAAAACTTTTGGATCAACTACCAGACCATTGCCGATGATACAGATTTTATTTTGCAAAATGCCGGAGGGAACCAGATGACTGATAAACTGTTTTCCCTTTACCACCATTGTATGCCCGGCATTATTACCGCCCTGGAAACGAGCGACCAGATCTGCATACTCTGATAAAAGATCCACAATTTTTCCCTTGCCTTCATCTCCCCACTGGGTTCCGACAATAACAATATTTGACACGTGTAGCTCCTTTAGTTGGTGATAATGATTATTTAATATTCTGACCAAATAACAAAATTAAACCATTAATACAACATTATTTGCAGGATGATTTGATTCTATGTAATCAGGTAATTCTGACGGAAAATGAGAGCAGCCTTTTCCGTATGCGTTCCCACGCTGAAGCGCGGGAACGAGGAAAAAGTTTGAGTGGCAATTTCGGCCAACGGCTATTCCTCGTCATTTTTAAATAATCCAAGACCATACGCGGGGTCATCATGAATTTTTATCAAAAGTGGGATAGAATCAAATCATCCTGATCATGAAAATGAGACAAAAACAGGACAGATAAAAAAAAAATCAGAAAGAATGGGCATCCTTCAAATTTAGTTTACACTTTTTAGATGTTGCTTCTTGCCTGGT
>JASFBJ010000319.1 GCA_030149585.1 Desulfobacterales bacterium
TCAGCTGCAGACCAACGACGAGGTTCGCAAGGCCTATCTTGGGATTTAAAATTAAGGAACACGCACTGTGTGCTGATTCATCAAGGAAGGCACTATAATTGGTGCCCTCAGGGACTCATGGATATAGTCGTGAAAATGTTTGGGCGTATTAGGTGTTGAATGTCGCGGTCTGATACCAAGAAGATGTCAGGTTATTTTACCAGCTCAGGGAAATAGACAAAGTGGCATATAAAACCAGGAAAACAATCAAAAACAGTTGAAGTCCAAAGCCTGGTCTGCTATCCTGCCAACCTGGAACCTGGTAAAATTGCCAACTTATTTTTGCGCGAATCCTTATTGATAGTAAAGCATAAAACATAGACATCCCCAACTCTCACTATGACTGAAAAATTATCAGACTGGAATGAAGTCTGGAAAAATAAGATGCTCAGATATAACGAGTCCCATGGAAATATGGACTGTGCAGGTTTTTGGGGGAATAAAAATATTGCGAAACAGTACTGGCGTACAGCAAAAAAGAACAAAGAAGAACGTATTGAAAAAACCATCAGGGAGATTGAAATATCTCCGATGTCACGGGTGCTTGATATTGGATCCGGACCTGGAATATTAACAATTCCTCTTGCGGAAAAAGTTGCCCATATAACCGCTGTTGAACCTGCAGAGGGTATGATAAACGTTTTGCAAGACAAAATCGCAGAACATGGATTCACCAACATCATATGTATCAAAAAAAAATGGGAAAACATCAATATTATAAAAGACCTTAAAGCCCCATATGATGTGGTTATAGCCTCACTCTCTCTTGGTATGCTAGATATCAGGGAATCAATCCAAAAAATGGTGGATGCCTGTTCAAAATATATTTATCTTTACTGGTTTGCAGGAGAACCTGCATGGGAAATTCGTTACCGAAAACTCTGGCCGGTTCTTCATGGCACAGATTATCATTCATCGCCAAAATGCAATATTCTGTTTAATGTCCTTTATGATATGGGCATATATCCCCACATAAGGGTCTTTCCCTATAAACACTGCAACCGGTTCTCTTCTCTAAGCGAAGCAGTTGAATATTTTATTCCGAGATACCGGATTACCATGTATCGCCAAAAACAGGTTCTTCGGGATTATTTGAAACAGATCATTATAGAAGACAAGGATTCCATGCTTCTTTGGACTAGGGCTACTTGTGTAAAAATGTGGTGGAAAAAGCAGGAGCCGGATTTTTGATGATAAAAGATTAAAGAATTTAACGCATATTTAATTTCCCCCTGTTTAATTCGTATATCCTTTTACAAAACAACCTGACCAGATCCGGGTCGTGGCTGATAAAGAGGTAACTTACTCCTTTTTGCTTCTGGATTTTTTCCAGCAGCCTAATTATCTGGGCCTGGGTTATATTATCCAGCATGCTTGTAGGTTCATCCAGTATAATAATTGCGGGGTTAAGGCTCATAACCCTGGAAATTGCGATTCTTTGAAGTTCTCCGCCGGAGAGTTGTGAGGGGTATCGGTTTAAAATTTCGGTGTTAAGGCCCACGCAGGAAAGATGTTTTAAAATAATTTTTTCTGAAAATGGAATCCTGTGAATTTTAAAAGGCTCAAGAAAACTTTGTTTCATCTTCCATTTTGGATTAAAAGTGCTTTCCGGATGTTGAAAGACAACCTGGATTTGACGCCGGCATTCTTTTTTTTCCTCCTTTGTCATGGAATCGGTATTTTTCCCTTTAAATAGAATTTGCCCTTTATCAGGTTTAATGAGCCCTGCCAGCATTAATCCCAGGGTTGTTTTTCCTGCGCCGCTTTCCCCTACAATTCCAGTTGTTTCGCCTTTGCGGAAAATGAGATTGATTTTTGATAGAACTACAGCCTGCTTTTTTTTCATTAGGCCTGTTTTAAATCTCTTTTTAAGATTTTTAGTTTCAAGGAGCATAAAGCCAGCACCTTACCTGATGGTCGCCAACTTTAAAAAAAGGAGGCTTTTTAAAGCAGTTATCAAAAGCTTTGCTGCATTTTATACGAAAGCTGCAGCCCTGCTCGCAGGGTCTGTTTTCTATAGGAGTAAATCCGGTTAAAACCTGTAAGCCATGAGAGGGCATAGCTGCTATCATGGCCTGTGAAAAGGGATGCAGCGGGTTTAAAAAAAATGATTTTTTGGGAGCAATTTCAACAAGTCTTGAAGCATACATAACGGCAATCCGATCGGCAAATTTTTCCGCAAATAAGAGATCATGCGTAACCGCAAGAATAGCTTTTTGGTTTAAATTTAAAAAAATTTTTAAAATATCGTCACATTTATTTCTGTCAAGCCCTTTTGTTGGTTCGTCAGCCAGCAGCAGATCAGCCTGACCTGCCAGGGCTATTGCGATTAATGCCCGCTGCTTCATCCCGCCGCTGTAATGATGCGGATAATCAAAAGCCCTTTTTTCGGCATTTTCAATCCCCATCTTATCCAAAAGGGCAACAGCTTTTTTAACGGCAGCTTTTTTTTTAAGTCCAGGGCCGACCCTGAAAGGCTCTGCTACCTGAAATGCGATTTTTTGCACCGGGTTTAAAGCATTTCCAGTACTCTGGGGAATATACGCTATTTTGCGTCCCCGAATTTTGCGCATTTTTTCATCTGAAAAATTGAAAATATTTTTATTCTTAAATAAAATCTTGCCTGACACATCAGCGCCGGAAGGCAAAAGTCGTAGTAGGGCCAGCAGCAAAATACTTTTACCGCTTCCTGTTTCACCTATCATGGCAATTTTTTCATTTTTCTTTATACTAAAATTAATATTATCAAGTACTTGTAATGTTGCGCCGTCACTGTTTTGAAACTTGACATTAAGCTTCTTAATAAAAACCAGATTATTTTTTTCCAAATCAGTTTCGGGTTTTTTGCTTTTACTGATAAATTTATTCAAGCAAACGGATCGGGAAAAATAATTTTCATCATCTTTATGCAAAACAACATAACCTGAAAGAGTAAAGCCCAGAACCGAAAGGCAGATACAAAAAATCGGAGGAAGATACCACCAGAAGCACCCGCCAACCACACCGCCATTTGAAAAGGCATCATTTAACATCATTCCCCAGCTTTTATGAACAGGATCACCCAGCCCCAGAAAACTTATTCCGGCCTCGGTTAACATGGCACCTGCAACAGCGAGGGAACCTTTGGCAAATAGAATTTCCAGTGTGTTTGGAAGGATATGCTTAAACATTATGGAAAAATTTCCGGCGCCCAGGCTTTTTGCGCTCATAACAAAGGCTGCTTCGCGGACCTGAAGTACGCGCGCCCTGACTACTCTGGCTGTACCTGGCCATGACAAAAGAGAAATGACGATAATAATCTTTCCGATTCCAGGTCCAAGATAAGCGGATAAGATAATAATAAGGGGCAGACCCGGGATAAGAAGAAATATATCTGTAATACGCATAAGAATATCATCTATAATTTTTCGGAAAAATCCTGAAATAATACCGATAAAACCGCCAATAATCGTAGCGAGAATTGCTGCGGCTATACCAATAAGCAGGGATACTCTTGCGCCGAATATCAGTTCGCTGAAAATATCCTGACCAATATCGTTTGTTCCTAAAAGATGAGTGTTTCCCGGAGAAAAAACCGGAGAAAGAAAAGGATCATTCAAGGTTTTTAAATCAAAAGGAGCAATCCAGGGCGCAAAAAGAGCCATTATAAAAAAAAAGAATAATATAAATGGACCAAACATCCTTTTTATATTTTTATTAAGCTGGATTTTAAACATTATTATTAAACGCGCCATCCCTGATTCTTGGATCAACAGCAGCATTAAAAAGATCGGATGCCACATTTGCCAAAATTACACAAAGAGTAAGGATAAGAAGGGAACCGGAAAGCAGCGGATAGTCGCGGGAAAGAAGGGCATCATATATGAGTGTGCCCATGCCCTGCCATGAAAATAGAATCT
>JASFBJ010000094.1 GCA_030149585.1 Desulfobacterales bacterium
GGAACCAGGCAAGAAGCAACATCTAAAAAGTGTAAACTAAATTTGAAGGATGCCCCTTTTTTATTAAGATATTATATATCTCGTGTCGACATTTAAAATATATTTATTTATGCTTGAAAATACGTTTACCCCGTGTTTGCCAAATCCTGGTAGAACATAATAATTGATAAATGGAATAGCGCCCTTGGTGATTTTGATATAGACCGTCACATAACTTTTTTTATTTAATACGCATCCATTTTGCTTTCCCCATCATTCTATATCAGGATACGACTTAAAAACTGACGGGTCCTTTCACTTTTAGGATTATCAAAAAAACTTCGGTTAGTGCCTTTTTCAATAATACGTCCATTACTCATAAAAATGATCTCATCTGCCACTTCCCTGGCAAATCCCATCTCATGAGTTACAACGATCATTGTCATTCCTCCCCTGGCCAGGCTAATCATGACCTCAAGAACCTCTTTTATCATTTCGGGGTCCAGGGCCGAGGTGGGCTCATCAAAAAGCATAATTTTAGGTTCCATGGCCAGAGCTCTGGCGATGGCCACCCGCTGCTTCTGTCCCCCGGAAAGTTCCTCCGGGTATTTGAGAGCTTGTTCCGGGATCTCTACCCTTTTGAGTAGCTCCATAGCGTTTTCCTCAGCCTCTCTTTTTGATTTTTTACGAACCCGGATAGGTGCCAGGGTTATATTCTGCATTGCCGTCATGTGAGGATAGAGCTCAAAATGTTGGAATACCATACCGATATCAGAGCGGAGTTTATGAATATCTGTTTTGGGATCCTGTACGGATATCCAATCGACAAAGATCTCACCTTGCTGGAAATGCTCAAGGCCATTTATACACCTGAGCAAAGAACTCTTACCTGAACCACTGGGACCGCATATAACGACTGTTCTGCCTTTTTCTATTGTTTCTGTGACATTATCAATTGCTTTAAACCCTTTATCATACCATAAGCTAAGTCCTTTAATTTCAATCAATGATAACTCCTTTCCCGCTGCTTTTCTATCCGATGGCTTGCCAGAGAACCAGCAGAGCAAATTGCAAAATAGACCAGGCCGGCGAAAAGATAGAGTTCAACTGACCTCGCCTCCCGTGCGTCAACCAAATTAACCCGGCGCAGAAATTCTCTCAGTCCGATAACATAGGCCAGGGATGTATCCTGAAAGATAATTACGGCCTGAGTGACCAGTGACGGGAACATATTACGTAGTGCCTGCGGCAGGACCACATAACGCGCAGTTTGATAGGCAGTCAAACCGCTGGAGTGAGCCGCCATTGTCTGTCCATGTGAAATCGACTGAACCCCTGCACGAATAATTTCAGCAAAATAAGCAGCCTCAAATACAATAAAAGAGATAATAGCAGCAGGAAATGCTCCCAGAGATTTCCCTGTAATAACGGGTGACAGAAAGTATAACCAGAAAATTACCAGGATCAGAGGCAGCCCGCGAAAAAAATGGATGTAGACGGTAGCTGGATAATATAACCAGGGTCTGGGTGAAAGTCTTGCCATCGCCAGAATAATGCCGATCAGCAAACCGCCTACCATCGTCATCAGGGCTAACTCAAAAGTTAGAACAAGACCTCCTATCATGAATTTAAAGTTTATTGAAATGACGCTCAGATCCATAGCTCATTGTTCCCTGGCAATCATACCTGGAATATGAATCCTTTTTTCTATAAACGACATAAAGAGCACAACGCATAGCGCGATGCATAAATAGACCAGGCTGGCTGCCGTGGTAGTCTCCAGTCCGTGCCAGGTAAATGAATCAATATAATAGGCCGTATGTGTGATCTCCATTACGCCTATAGTCATGGTCAGCGCCGAATTTTTAAAACAGGTCAGAAATTCAGTCGTAAAAGCTGGTATGATTATTCGAAATGCATAGGGGAAAATTACGTATCGGTAAGTTTGAAAAACTGTAAGACCCGTGGAATATGCAGCCCGGTATTGGTCACGCGATATGGACAAGAGACCGGAACGAAACAGCTCTGCCACCCGTGATGCTGTATATGTTCCCAGAGCGGCAACCCCGGCCCAATAAGAATAATTAGGCACATTATCGTACAACCACTCCTGGGCTGGTTTTGGCAGCAACAAAGGCGCTGCAAAATACCAGAAAAAAAGTTGTACAAGAAAAGGCGTATTCCGGAAAATTTGCACATACATACTTCCTGCAAAACGGGCCAACACAAAGGGCGAAACCCTGAAAACACAGATTGTTATACCCAACCAAACAGCGATCATCCAGGCCAGTATTGATAAATGGAGGGTGATTAGAATGCCGTTGATTAACAAACCGCCATAGGGAGGCCGCCAGAGAACACTCCAATCAAACGTATAATTTAAAAAGCCCATAACCGATCCGGCACTAAAAAATCTATTGATAATTGTTGGCAATCATTTTTAAAAGCTAAGGGCAAGGCCCCCTTTATTATTCGTTTCTTAAAAAATGCCCGAATTCTGATAAGAGGCCTTTGTCTTAAAGGAATACGACTTAGTCCGGATAGCTCAATGCTTTAAGCAAAGTTTTGTATTCTTTGCTCATGGGCAGCGGAACCTCACCGTTCGGACCGAACCATTTATCGTAAATTTTCTCAAACTTGCCGCTTTTAATCATTTTGATAAGCGTGGCGTTCACGAAATCACGCCATTCACCCTGATTTTCAGGAAGAATGATTCCATAGGGTTCATATGTCAGGTATCTGCCGACGATTTTCCAATCGCTTGTCTTCCGGGCTTTTGCCTTCATGCCGGCCAATATGCTGGCATCCGTGAAATAGGCATGTATTTTACCCTGTTGTAGAGCCAGAAACCCCTTGTTATGCTCTTCAAAGAGGACATTCTTACAGGCTGGTTTGATAAGACCCGATGAGACTGCCCTGTCTATCCCTTTAATATTAGCGGTGGACCCGCTACCCATACCGACCCGTTTTCCAGCCAGGTCTGGAAAATCCTTGATGGGACTGTCCTTTGTAACCAGAATCCTGGTCCCTGTGAGAAAATATGGGAGGCTGAAGTCAACCACCTCTTCTCTGGCAAGAGTAATTGTTGTTGAGCCGATGCCGATGTCAACCGTGCCGTTTATAACTAGCGGAATACGAGTCTTGGGATTAATCGGTTTTATGACCAGTTTAATATTTTTTTCAAATTTCTGCTCCAGAGCTTTCACGATTTCCTTCCCAAGATCCAGACCAAAACCCACCCATTCACCTTTTTTATTAATAAAACCAAAGGGAACTGAACCTTCTCGAAATCCCATATTGACCTTGCTTGTCTTTTCTATCTTATTGAGAATACTTTCGCCATAAGATGGTGTGGCTATGCTCAACGATGCAAATATAAATGCAGCACATAATCCCAGCGTAAATACTTTTTTGCTAATCATCTTTAACCTCCTTTTAATGGTTTTACTTTTTTAATATTCTTCCTCTCTTAGTTTCTCTACTCGCCTTTTTCCACAGGAAAGCCGGCCTGTAGCCACCCTTTTATTCCGCCAGGACACCGATAAGCATTTTTATAACCCAATTTAATGGCCCACATGGCTCCGTTATGGGAACGTGTACATTTTGTAAATCCGCAATAAAAGACTAATATCCGGTTCTTATCCCACCCCAAAAGTTTGATAAAAGCTGATTTAGTCTTTTCCGACATTTCCTTTAGTTCTGGTATGGGAAGTTCAAATTGAACTGCCCCGGGGTAATGACTTTTTATGAAACCAGATTCAGGACCGGTAAAAACGATCAGCATTTCTTTTTTCTGATCCATCCATTTCTTAAGCTCATCAGTACGAATAATTCCATAACTCCCTTTTTGAACATCTCTGACCAGGTTGACGGCAATTTCCTCTGTTTTAACTTCGTTGATACCTGAGCAAAAACCATTAGAGCCCGGGTTGAACAGAAATAATAAAGCAGCGCAAAACAATCCTGATATCACCATTCTTTTACTTTTTTGTATTTTTAACATACTTTCTCCTTTAGTTTTGGTTTGGAGCTTATACATGGGACGATATTCCGACCTATAGCATTTCCAGATACGCCTCAATGCGCACCCGGAGCTGCTCGGTATCGCTCTCGGCATAATCGGTTTCCAAATGTAAAATCGGCATACCAAAGGTCTTCTGCACGAACTCTTCTATGCGAAAGGCCTCTACATTATAGGTGTGGCAGGCTTGCCAGGTGAGATCAATAACTCCGTCAACGGAAAACTCTTGAATCATCTCTTTTAGCAAATCAAAGCGCCCGTTATTGGGGCTCATCACCGAGCAAGGCGTGGCCAGGTACTGTTCGGCCAGGGCATCCAGGGGATTCGTTTTCTCGTCCACGAAAAACGCCTGCTTGTATCCGGAACAGTTTTCAAAGGCCACCACGTCGGCGCCGCTTTGCTCCACGATTTTGACCACCTTGTCGCTGCCCAGTCCCACCGGCACGCCGGTGAGCAAAATGCGCTTGCGGCTTCCGGCCACCACGTCTTCCGACAGGAATGACCCGTTTTTGGCTTCAGCCACCACCTCTTCCATGAGGGAAATCCCTTTTTCCTTGTCCGCAAGAAATCCCACCTTGAACAGGATTTCCAGGAGTTGGGAACCACTCAGCGGAGCGGGTTTGGCCTTGTTCATATCCATGAGGGCTTTCCTGGCACCGCGCTCCAGGTTCATGAGGCGAATGGCGGCACGCAAGCGATCGTTATTTATGGCCACGCCGGTTTGCGTTTCGACGATTTTTTTGAAACGTTCCAGTTCGGAGCGCCAAAGTGACAGAGCCATGGCCGTATCCTGGCTCTGTGGCAACTGCAACACATGGGTGGGTTTGTAACGTGAGAGCAATTCGAACATCTTCTTTTTGCCGTCACAGGTGGTATCGCCAATGATGATGTCCGAAAACCGGAAAAAGGGGCATGTGTCCTTGACAGCAAAGCCGAAACTGCTTTTGATAAGGGGGCAGAGGTTGCGCGGCAGTATTTCTTCGGCAGTTGCAATAGGTTCGTTGCTCGTACCGCAAAGAGGTAAAGGAATGGCATCGGCAGCTACCGCTAATTCCATGGGTGAATACAGGCAGTAAAACCCAATTGCTGATTGTCCCCTGTCTTTAGCCTGTTCAATGTCAATCAGATTTTGCTCCATTATCTGCTGAAGCTTGTTCATGATATCGTATTTCATTTAGCATTCTTTTACACTGTTTTATTAACCAATTTCCAATGCCAATAACGCCGCCCCAAAAGAACCAACGAATTGGGGCTCGTCAGGTATCCGTACCTTGCGGCCCAGTTTTTCAGACAAAAGTGTTGTCATGCACAAATTTTTGGCAACACCGCCCGTAAAAACAATATCCCCTTCGGAGGAAACTCGATTAATCATACTGATGGCCCGACGAATGACACTGTCATGCAAACCACGGGCGATTTCCTGCCTGCTCTGCCCTTTTGCGATCAAAGAGGTGACCTCGGATTCTGCGAAAACCGTACACATGCTCGAAATGTTGAGGCCCTTTTCCGCCATAAGCGCTTCTTTGCCGAAGTCTTCAATTTTAAAGCCCAATGTCCCGGCCATGATCTCCAAAAATTTTCCAGTGCCGGCGGCACAGCGGTCGTTCATCTCGAATTTTTTCACATTGCCGTTTTCAAACAGCGCAATGGCTTTGCTGTCCTGACCACCGATATCCAGTACGGTTTGAGAGCCTGGGAAAAGAGTCCACGCACCCCTGGCATGGGCTTTGATTTCCGTAACCGTCGGCGCATCAAAGGATATCTCAAACAAATTCCGGCCATAGCCTGTGGCCATGATACGATCATAGCTTACCCTGTTGACTATTTTTTTTGCCTTGGCCATGGGATCAAAACCAGTGTCCGCCTGAAAGCGGCAAAGCACTTTACATGCATCATTTACTACAACCAGTTCAATCGAGCGTGAACCAATATCAATACCGGCATATCTCATACAAAATTTCCTTTCTTATTTTATTATCTCCACAAAAGCCTCCACCCGGGTCTTTAACTGCCCCACATCTTCCATACTGTAATCCGTATCAATGCGAAGGCAGGGGATATTCTTTTCCTCCAGGGCTTTTTCCACTGGCATGGATTCCATAAGATAAGGCTGGCAGAATTGCAGGCCATAGTGGATTACGCCATCCGCTTTATAGGTCTTCGCCATTTCAATAATGTGGTCAAGGCGATCATTGTTAGGGGAGAAGATGGCGCAATCCACCTTGAAATAACGATCTGTTATCGCTTCCATGAGTTCATCAACGGTATTTGTTGAGTTATCAGTCAGATTTCGGGTTCCCCGTTTTCCCACACATGATTCTTCTCCAACTATAACAGCGCCTGATGTTTCTATAATCCAGGGTAGCTTCCAGTTGGGAACGGCCATGGGACATCCTGATATCAGGATGCGTGGTGTGTTTTCAGGGAAGACACCTTTTTTCTTTTCGATCCGTTGTTCCAGTTCATCGCAGATTTTATTTACCGATTCAGTACTCGTATTTTGATTGTTTAAAAACCAAGATTTTATTTAATACAAGGTATTCTACGATTTGTCAAACTGGTTTTTCCGATATATGGAGTGGCTTTTTATAGCAAGAACCGATGGATTATCAGAAATGATTCTCTTGCAAAATTATCGTTTGATCTTGTTAAAATCAGTAAGGGTTCGCGCAAAAATAAGTTGGCAATTTTAAGTGTTGAGGCGCCAGGCCGGCAAGGCGCGAAAGTGCAGGAATATCAAGCATATTCCGAACTTTCGCAACGCAGCCAGGCTGGATGCATCGGCGCTTAAAATGTAAAGTTATTTTTGTGCGAGCCCTAAGATCCGGTCAGCTTTTTGCAGTTTCGGGACGTCTCCATACTTTATCCTTGAAAATAAAAAATAATGATAGTAATAAATTTTCAGGCTGGCTTTGAAATATATCCGCTGCAAGGCGAAATAAAAATCTATAAACTAGTATAAAGGTCATTTTCATGAAACTTATAAATCAGCTTTTTTTCATCAGTTTTTTAATTCTTGTTTTTTCTATATCAGCCTTTGCTGAAATTAAAGTTTATACGCATACTGTTAAACAGCCTTTTGCCGGCAGCCAGTCACCGGATGACGCCAGAATCGCAGCGGTTACAAAGGCTAAACGCGAAGTTCTTGAAATGGCGGGCACCTATCTGGAAAGCTTGACCATCGTAAAAGAAAACCAGGTAGCTGATGACCAGATTATCGCACTGGCGGCCGGAGTTCTGAAAGCTGAAATTATATCACAGAAGAACTATGTTTCAGAAGATGCTTTTGGAATTATTGTAGTTGCTAAAGTAGAGGTTGATACCTCTATTTTGGAAAAACGAATTCAACGATTATTAAGCAATAAAAGCCTCTTAACTCAATATCAGGAAAAGCAGAACAAGGAAGACGAACTGCTCTCAAGGATTACCCGTTTAATTGAGCAGAATCGCCGGCTGCATAATCTTTCCTCGCATGATAAAATTCAGCGGAAAATGGAACTTCAGGTGCAGTTCCAGGAGGCTTCCAAAGGCTTAACTGCTGTTAATCTTACTCAAAAAACATTGAGCCTTTTGGAAAACGGAAAATACAGTGATCCTGCCAGGGCTATAACTTATCTAAATCAAACTATTCAGCTTGATCCTGCCAATGCCAAAGCCTATCTGAATCGTGGAAATGCCTTTTTAAATTTAAAACAATATATTCAAGCGATTCAAGATTATAATCAAGCGCTTAAACTTGAACCAGATAATCCTAAGGCCTTTAATAACCGTGGGATCTGTTATATGAAGCTGACAAGATTTAACCAGGCATGTGAAGATTTTCAAAAAGCATGTGAGCTTGGCAGTTGTGATAACCTGGAAAAAGCCCGCAAACAGGATAATTGCCCGTAATCCGGGCTTGATCCATATAAAATTTTAAAGTCAATAAATTGACGGAAATTAATCCGGAGTTGTTTCCAGGAATTTTATTTTGCTGATATCCTGTACAGCTTTTTGTATTAATTCGTCCTCGTTCCTTACTCATCTTGAAAGCCTTCCAGTCCTTTAATCAGGAGCATAAAAAAATATCTTTTTGATTATAATCAGCTTTTTTTGTATTCAGCCCCTTCGGCATATATATTGCTACTGCTATAATTATCATTTGTATTTTACCACAAAAAATAGCCCGTTTCATAATTAATCATTAAAAAAGGGTAAGCAGCAGGCATTGATTTATAAAAGATTGTTAAAATATTAGGTTTAAAGATGGATGCCTGGAAGATGTTTATAAAATTCTATGGTAGAGCGCCGAAAACATAAAAGAATTAAAGTGAAAGAGGGCATTTTTGCCGTTATAAGAGGTCCTTCAGGACGTCTTAATCATTTTACAGAAATGAGTATGGGGGAAATAGCTGTTTCGGTTTATAAGTCTAATCCAGTTAAACTAGGACAAATAAAAAATATCAGTGTTGGTGGGCTTGCCTTTCATTATATCCCTGCAAAAAACAATCTGGAAGGGCCTTATGAACTTGATATTTTAATGACCGAGAAAAATATATATCTGCATAATGTTCCTTTTGAAATCATATCAGATGAAATGATAGAAAAAAAACCGCAGGATCAGGAAATGCCGGTAAAAAGAACCTCATTAAGGTTTGTTAATTTATCTAATCAGCAGTTATCCAGGCTGCAAAATATTCTTGGATAAAAAAATAGCTGTAAAATCAACTAACAGCAAAAGAAAAGACAGGTGCTTAGGGCTTGATGAAAATGATTAAAAATTACGAAAAAAACCGGAATACAATATTTTTCGTTGATGATGAGGTAAGTCAGAGGGAGATCATCACTCTTCAATTAAATAAATTAAATTATAGAGTAAAAACCGCCTCAGAACCAAAAGAAGCATTAAAAATTTTGGAGGAGCAATATTTTCCGATAATTATTCTTGATCTTAATATGCCCTCTATGGACGGGACTCAACTATGTGCCAGAATAAGAGAAAAAACATGTGATCAGGTTATATATGCTCTTTCAGGATATTATGGTCAATATAATACAAACTATCTGGATAAATTGGGTTTTGACGGTTATCTTTGCAAACCGGTTTCGCTTAATGTGCTGAAACAAGCACTTCAAGGGGCATTTGACCGTCTAAAAAACGAACAGGCCAACGGCTTTAGAGTCACTCAAAAATCTGTGGCAGCAGGTTTAGAAAAAGGCTTTTGAAAAATAATAAATATTATGCATAATCCCGAGGCTTAAGGAGAAAAATGCAAGATGAGTGAAATACTTGAGGAATTGGGCGAAATAATTGAAATGATTTCTTTGGAAATCGTCACCCTTGAGGGAGAGGACATTCCTGCCTTTGGCAGAATGATTAACTACCTCAGCGAAATCGAAGATAAATCCAATGCCCTAAACGATCTAAATTTTAATCAGCTTTTAACCGCGCTTCAAGGTTATCTGGAAAAATTAATTCTGCGGGAAGCAGAGGAAATCAAACCTTTTGAAGAAGGTGTTGAAAGATTACAGATATCTCACCGTAATTTATTGAATCAAAATCCGGATTCTCAAGATATTTCACAGGTTCTTTTGCATCTGGGTTTAAAACCATCTGAAGTTGAACCTGTTAATCATAAAAGTACAAATGTTACTGCAAATAAAACTATAACAGAAGATGCTCTGGATATGGAAGAACCGCAGGCTTCTGGAACTGATTTGGCCGGGGAAAAAGAGAAGTTTGCTGTTCCTGATAAAGATTTAAACGATGAAGAAAGGGATATTTTATCTGGTTTTGTTATTGAATCTTTGGAGAATCTGGAAACAATAGAGGTCAGTTTAATTGATCTGGAACAGGACCCGGATGATTCTGAGAGCATTAACTCAATTTTCAGATCTTTTCACACTATTAAAGGAGTATCCAGCTTTTTGAGTTTAATGCGGATTAACAGACTGTCGCATAAGGCGGAAAATTTACTGGATAAAATCCGCAGTCATGAAATAAGCATAAGCGAGAGAGTAATTGATGTTATTCTGGAATCTGTTGACCTGCTGAAAAGCCTTATAGAAGGTGTCCGGGATGGGCTTGAACAAGGAACCCCCTTTGATATTGCACTTGATATCAGTGCGGTTGTGCATCGTATTGATCTGATTCAGGAGCCGGCTGATCAGCCAGCTGATCAGATAGCCGCTAAACCGATTGGAGAAATTCTGGTGCAAAACAAAGAGATTTCCACTGAATCTCTGGAAAAAGGACTTGAATTACAAAAACATGACCCGCAAAAAAAACTGGGCCAGATTCTTGTGGAAGAGAAAATCATCAAACCTGAAAAGGTGGTTTCAGCTTTACGGGATCAGAAGAAATTTGCAGCACGTAATATGGGCCTTCAGGTAAAGGTGGATACCAAAAAACTTGATAATCTTGTAGAGCTCTCAGGGGAACTTGTTATTGCTCAAAGTATGCTGCGTCAAAATCCGGTTATTCTTGAATCCGGCGATCAAAAATTAACTACTACTCTGGGTCAGATCACCCGGATTACGAGTGGATTGCAGACACTTGCCATGTCCATGCGGATGGTGCCCATTAAAAACACTTTTAAAAAAATGCACCGTTTAGTCAGAGATCTGGCTAAAAATTCAGGCAAAGAGGTTCAACTGATTTTGTCCGGTGAAGAAACTGAAATAGATCGTAATATGGTGGATGAGTTATATGAGCCAATGGTGCATATGATTCGTAACTCAGTTGATCACGGGCTTGAAACTCCTGAAGATCGAAAGGCGGTCAAAAAGGACAGGGCTGGTAAAATTCACCTTAATGCTTTTTATGAGGGCGGTAAAGTCATTGTAGAAATTGTAGACGACGGCAAAGGGCTGGATAGGGATATAATTCTGGCCAAGGCCCTGGAAAAAAAATTAATAACTGAGGAAGCTAACCTAAGCGATACTGAAATTTATAATATGATATTTCAGCCGGGTTTTTCAACCGCTAAACAGATAACAGATGTTTCCGGTCGGGGTGTCGGCATGGACGTTGTACGAAAGGCAATTGAAAAACTCAGGGGACGCGTGGAAATCAGTACCATACCAGGCAAAGGCTCAACTTTTATTATAAGCCTGCCCCTGACTTTAGCCATTATTGAGGGAATGGTGGTAAGAGTGGGGAAGGATAGATATATTATTCCGGCCCTTGCCATTCTGAAATCTTTCCAGCCCGGCAAGGATCAGTACTATACAGTGGAAGGTAAAGGCGAGATGGTTTTACTCAGGGAGAAACTAATTCCTTTGATTCGACTTGACAGGATTCTTGGTGGGCGTGGAGAATGCACTGATCCAACAAAGGGACTGGTTGTAGCTGTTGAATATGAAGGACATCAAATGTGTTTATTGCTTGATGAGTTGCTGGGTAAAGAGGAAGTGGTAATTAAAAGCCTGGGAGAGGCATTGAATAATATCAAAGGCATTGCCGGAGGCGCAATAATGGGGGATGGCCGAATTGGTCTGATTCTTGATATGGCAGGCCTTTGGGAAATTAATAGTAGCTGAAATTAGGAACGAGGACGAAATAACTTCCACAAGCAGGCGCACAGATTCAGGTCAGGTTTGTTCGATATAAAAGTACAAAAGTTGCAGGAATAGCGAGCTATT
>JASFBJ010000320.1 GCA_030149585.1 Desulfobacterales bacterium
ACAGGTCCCATGATTGAAATTTTTTCTGACAGGATGGAAATAACCAATCCCGGGACACCTTTAATTGACACTCTGCGCTTTATTGATGAGCCGCCCCAGTCAAGAAATGAGGCTTTGGCTTCATTTATGAGGCGGATTAATATCTGTGAAGAAAGAGGCAGTGGAATTGATAAAGTCATTTTACAGGTGGAGTTGTTTCAACTACCTGCCCCGAATTTTATTGTTACATCTAATCACACAAAATCAATTTTATATGCCCATAAATCATTTGCTGATATGGAAAAATCAGATCGTATCAGGGCCTGCTATCAACATGCCTGTTTAAAATATATTTCAAATGATTTTATGACAAATACAACATTGCGGGACCGCTTTTCAATAGAAAAAAAGAATTATCCAATGGCTTCCAGGGTTATTGCTGATACAATTAAGAAAAAAATGATTAAACAATATGACCCTGAGAATCTGTCCAAAAAACACGCAAAATATATTCCTTTTTGGGCATAACTTTTATGTAACCGGCATGTAACTGGAGCATAATATAAGAGCTGATTAATTAGCTTGTTTGTATTTAACATATAGATATAATTGTAAATTAAATATCAAAACAATTAGATTCTTATGTGACTGAAAAAAAACAGGGAGAAAAAATCATGATAAGGCGTTTTTCATCACGCCTCCTAAAACTTGATACATCCTTTATAAATAAACGATTGGGGACATAGAGATAGAGAGGGACGTTGTTACCTTCTGAACTTATGGCAGATATTCGCTTTCCAGATCATTATAGTTACCGGTGGGAGCACTGTTTCATTATGACCTTTTTGCGGCCCATGTATTGTAGCCTTTTTTGACAAATATCTGTTTACCGGGAATTAAAGGCCGGAAATTTCAGAATCTCTTTGGTTATTTCAGCAGCTGCGGCTCCCTTGGTGTTGAGCATTACCACATAGGGATATAACCGCCCTTGATTGGTTTTGATATAACCGACTCTAGTGCTGATGTTGTGCAGGGTCCCGGTTTTATAATACTCCTGCCCGGTCTGCCTTAAAAGGTTGTAAAATGGTTGAAATCTTATAAGTATTTTAATCTGGCTGCGGGCACTGATTCTGTTTTGACGCGATATTCCCGAACCTTCCATCATGTTAAATGATTCGGCTGGTAGAAATGTGGAACCATAAGCTAAAGCAGCGGCCAGACCTTTTTGAAGTGTGCCCGGGGCCTGTCCGGCAAAGGCCCCAACTGTGATTATAAGCTGATTAGCAATAAAATTATTGGAAAATTCAAGCAATCGTGAAATTACTTGAGAAAGGGAGAATTTTGAAATATAGGTATAGATAAGATGATCTGTTTGTGCCTGCACCCTTCCTTTTTTGATCTGTCCGTTTGATTTAAGACCTGCCCTGGTGAAAAAAAAGCGAAACATTTGTCCAGCATAAAGCAATGCTTCTTCAGAGTCTCCAGCCAGGGTGATTCTGCCTGTTTTTAAGCCTGTTTTGCGTATTTTGGATAACGTGACCGGCAATAAGGGCGTCTGCTTTTCGGCGCTGTGATAAACTCCATCAATCTGTTTAAAAAAAACCGTGTTAAAATTAACGCAAAGAGCTCCGTTCGGTGCATCAAAGGGCTGAGAAGATTTACTGCGTCCTGGAATATTAATGAGCCGGCTAAAATAAGAATCATCCAGGATCAGATCATTATAGCTTTCCAGACGACTTGCCAGCTCATTTGCCAGCTCCCAGATAATTTCAGATGTTAAAAAAGGATCCCCATAGCCTTTAATGACAAGATTATTTTCAGCATCCTGGAAAAAATCTGTTTTAAAACGATACTCTTCTCCAAGATAATGTAAAGCAGTTAAAGCTGTAAAGATTTTCAGGGTAGATGCGGGGATCAGCAGTTTGTCAATATTTTTGGAAAAAATCAGATCCCCTGAGGGGCTAGCAACAGCAACTGCATCATTGGAACTGATAAGCTGCTTAACTTTTAACCAGGAATATTTTAATTCAGCGATTCCTGGTTTTGTTGAGGGGCTTTTTGCAAAACCAGAGCAGGGCCAAATAAAAAGCAAAAACATAACCATTACCGTCATGCTACAGGTCTGCGGGATCACTTTTTTCAACGTCAACCCTGCTTTTATGGTTAATGCTGCTATTTTATATAAAACCACCATGTTCAACCAGTACTCCAGATCCTCTATTGATCAAAATCAGAAACTGAACCACGCAATCTCTTTAATCTGCTGCGGCGCTGCTTAACTATCTGCAGGCGTCCTAGGGATGCCATGGTAGGCTTTGTTTTTCGGCGAACCCGTGGCTTTTGCAGGGCCTGCAGGATTAATTTTTTCAGGCGCTCGATCGCGTCTATTCTATTTCTTTCCTGATTGCGAAAACGCCGGGCTTCTATTATCAATATGCCCCTGGAAGTTATTTTTTTGCCGGCCAGCCTGGTTAATCGTATTTTTACTTCAGATGGTAATGATAGCGATTGCTTTACATCAAAGTAAAGACGTACTGAAGTAGCCAGCTTATTGACATTCTGGCCACCAGGCCCTGGGGATCGGATAAATTCCAGCGTAATTTCATTTTCTCCGATAGATAGTTGAGGTGTAATAATGATCATAAATTTATGATATCCCACAAATTTTTATTTTTCAAGCAAAGGACAGGGCCTTGCCTGTCTGGTTTTCAGAAAAGCTGTCCTTTAAGGCGATAACCGGCAAATATAGAAAAATATCTTCCCAGGTCAACCATGGTTTTAATATCCTGATTATCCATATTGGTAACATTCTTCAGCTGGATGCATCGGCGCTTAAAATGTAAAGTTATTTTTGCGCGAGCCCTTATTATTAATGAGCTTAAATTTGTGTTTTCTGGCCAATTTTTCGCCACGAAATGAAGACCTGCTCACTGCTGATTGGCAAATACCAAGCTTTTGGGCGATTTCGACTGTTGTTATACCAAGTTTCTGATGAGCAAAATAACAGACCAGGCTTCGGGCTTCAACTATTTTCGGCTGTTTCCCTGCTTTTAATATATCCTGTTTTTTTATGCGGGTTTGTCCAGCTACCCGGTCAATTACAAAGCTAAAATCATATCCGCAAGCTTTTAACTCATATTTATGTTGCAGTTGTTCCCTGCTTGTTTTTAAAACTTCCAGAACAAAATCACTGTCCCCTAAAATTCGTTCATCGCCCTTTAATCTAATATTTGATTTCCTTAATAGTTTTACCTGTTCCCATCCACCGGTACTGCGTATTAATCCGCCTCCTGTAAGATCAGGAATTTTACCATCGTCAATACCTTCCTTAATAAATAATCGGTATCCAATGCGGGCTTTAGCCCTGTAATTATCAAATATTTTCAATACATAATCCACAGCCTGCCAGTTATTTTTTCTTTTTCCCATGATCACACTATGACCGGACCAGGCATATTTATCCAGACCTTTCATATCCGCAATAATACTAGCACGAACAGGATTTAAATGAATATATCTTATGAGTTCTTTTAAATAGATATTCTCCTGACATAATATGGATTTATAACGATTCTGAAATAATTGACCATGACGACGATATTTTCTGTTAAAAGAAACTGCATACCCTGTGAGAAGACGGCGCATCAGTGTTGACAAAGGCACAACTCCGGTTCTAAGCAAAAGATGCGCATGATTCAGCATTAACACCCAGGCAAAACAGTCTGTTTTGGTATCAGCGATAATTTTCCCCAAACGACCCACAAAGTTTTCACGATCTTCATCATTTAAAAATATCTTTTTGTGCTCTATTCCTCTTATGATTATATGATGGACCGCTCCCGGAGCATCTATTCTTGCTTTTCTTGCCATAATACTTTCTCATAGCATATGATTAATTCCAAGTTAGGAACGGGGACGAAATAACTTCCCCAAGTAGGCGCACAGATTTAGGTCAGGT
>JASFBJ010000321.1 GCA_030149585.1 Desulfobacterales bacterium
GGAAGTTAATTCGTCCTACCAAGAAACTTCTTGTTTCTTATAGGAAAAAATGGCGCCGCGAAATATAAAGCTCGTTCCTAACCTATCCCAAAAGATATTTCCAGGCAGGTATAATCTCAACTGTCTTATCGCCCTCTTTCAGGATTTTTTCTTCATCTAAAGTGATAATTTTCCCGGTTCCAAGGCCAATTTCTTTCATTGCACAAAGAAGTGATGTTATTTCACGGCTTCTGGTCTTTGGATCTTTCATGTCCAAAGATACCTGAACAAGATTTTTATTATATTCCTTGTCTATCCAGACAAAATCAATCTCATGCCTTTTGGCAGTTCTGTAATAGTAAATTTCGTCTGAATGCCTTCTGAGATGAAGAAATATCATATTTTCCAGCTTGTGGCCTTTATTCTCCATGATCTTCGGTGAAACAGAACCTGCCATTGAATGGTCTATGCAGTATATTTTTTTTGCATTTGCGTTCTGCTTTGAAACAGAAGGGCTGAATATCGGCACTGAAAAAAGAAAATATGCATCCTCAAACCAGTTGATACAGGATGACACAAAGTTTTTACTCACTTTATACCCAAGAGATTTGAGATAATCGGTAATTCTGTTTATTGAATAAAGAGATGATATTGAACCGATTAAGCGGTGACCGGCCTGAATAACTGCCTGGGGATGTATTGCCTCAAATCTGTTTATAATATCACGATGCAGAATTGTTTTGTAGTATTCCTGAAGAATCATAATGCGTATTTTATCATTAACATTCCTGACTTCAGGGAACCCTCCCTTAATGAAATACTCGTCAAAAATCTTTTTTATCAACAGCCTGTTTTTTGAAGTAAGCCGCCTGTAGTCTATCTTTCTAAAGTCAAGAAACTCCTTGAAAGAAAACGGGAAAAGCTCCCATGTCAGGGATCTTCCCCGCATCTGAGTCGCAATTTCCGTTGAAAGCATTTTTGAGGAAGAACCGCTGAGAAATACACAGCAATTTTCAGTTCTTAAAATACGGTCAACAAAAGGCTCCCAGTTTTCAACTTCCTGTATTTCATCAAAAAAGCAAAAAACCTCTTCGGTTCCCTTCTTTTCAGGATAAAGAGAGTAATATGCTTCAAGCACCAGTGGAAGGTTTCTGCGCCTGATTTCATTTAAACGGTCATCAAACAAATTCAGATATAAAATATTTTCCTGTTTAACACCCTTTGCTTTAAGGGCAGCAATGATCTGATAAAGCAGGGTTGATTTTCCGCAGCGCCTCACGCCTATGCATACAAATGCCTTTCCTTTTATAAACTCATACTCAAGATGTCTTTGTATGCCTGTATTAAGTTTTTCTTCCTGAAAATCGAGTATTATTTCTTTCAATGTTTCAAGCACGACACCCTCCGGTAATGTTGATGGATTGCAGGCCACTTTAGCTGATAATCAGTAAAACTTATTACCGGTTTGCAGACAAATTGTCAATATTAATTTCCGATAAGCTGCTTTACCAAAAAAACGGAATCTTTTTACGAGTCCTCATAGGGGGGCATTGGGGTCCATTGGAACATTGGTTTACAAGAATTTCACTGTAAAGCCATCATAGACGTTCCTGGTGCACTGCACCATATTTATATAAAGGGAATTTCGTTGAAAATGCATCAAAAGCTACTCAAGAAAACTTAAAGAGCACGTATGAGCTTGAGCCGCAAGGTTATAATTTTGACTGGTTGGTAAAACGTGGGGGCAAAGCTATTTGAAGTTGTGCCAAAGGATGTATGGGAAAAAAATTAAGCCCCCATGGCAGGCTTTTTTCTCGTCCCCACGCTCCAGCGCGGGAATGCACCACCATATCCCCATTTTTTACAAACATCCAGCAACCCTGTCCTGCCCGCATAATTTCTTGCGCTGGAGTAACGCCAATTTTCCGCCTTACATATACTATGTAAATTATAACAAGGTGTTTATATTTGAAATAATTATGGCGTGTTTTAAATTACAACCGTCATTTGCGATAATAGCTAAAAGTATTTGAAATAAAAAAGGCTGCCGGAAAAACAAATTTTCGGCAGCCTTTTTATATTTAAAAAAATAAATAAATTCAGAAAGCAGCTTCTTCTGATTTGGTTCGCTTTTGCCGCTCTTTTTCTTTTTTGGTTTGTTCAGATTTTAATAATTTATTCATATTTTCCGTGAAATATATCATAATTTGATATTTTGGTTTTCCAAAACGATCCAGAGTACAAGATAGAATAAGAAGATCACTATTTTTTTCCCAGTACAGCGATTTTTCATTTTTTTTGTTTAAATTTATGATCTTTGGGGAACCATATTTTTGTTTCAGAGTCTCTATGATATTGGAATAATCTTTTTTAAAATCAATCTGGATCAAAACAGGCAGCTTTGTATCTTCTAAAAATATAAATTCAACATAGTCAAAAAAGATATCTTTTTTCCGTGCATAGCGATACATTAATTTAATGGTTCTGTGCTGGACTATCTTGCCTGGAGGAAAATTCAATTGTTGATTTAATTTGTCAAAAACCGGAAAATATTCTTTCAGAAAACCCTTATAATTGATCTCCAAATTAATAATATTTTTCCCTTCAACAGAATCGTCTCCCAATTTTTTATTGAGTTCTTTTCTTATATCTTTTGATATGATTGAGTTTTTACCAATATCAAAAAAGGTAAAACTATCGGAATATTTTGGAACAGACCGGGTTTGAGCGGTTTCCTTTTCACCCCCGCAGGACGAGCAAAGCAAAATAAACAAAATAATTATAATATAAAAACAGGCAGTTATTATATTTTTGGGTTTATCTTTCAGTTTCATTTTTAGTTTCATATTCTTTTATTATAATAATTAATTATTTTTAGCAATAATGAGATATTCCAGATAAGACCACATCATAGACGGTCTTTTAAAATTATTTTTTTAAAACCAGCGCTGATCCATTTTGCCGGTTTTTCGCTAACCGCCCATCCAATGGATGCGACCATCACATAAAGCATGGAACGTCCCATTATGGAAATATCCGTGGTTATAATCCGGGGAGTCAGCATTATTGATATAATAAATCCAAATAAAATGCGCCAGGTTTCTATTGAAAATAATACAAAAAATATGAGATAGGCCAGGGTAATGGGACGTCCTGAGCGATTATTCATTTTTATTTCCTCTGATTTGGATTAGTTATTTTTACTTGGCGACTGATTTCCAATGTCCGGCTCTATAAACATTAAGACCTTTCTTAATCCAGCTTTTTAAAGCATACTCTTTCAAACCCCAGGGCTGCAACTACAAATTTCTGCAGCCGTAGATTCCCATATTTTTGTTCAAGCTTTTTTCCATACTCCTGCACCTGCTTTGTGCCATCCTTTATCCGGTTTGCAATTTCAGGAATCAGCATTAATTCATCTTCAGACAGTTTTTGTGTATGCCATTACGCAAAAAAGTTACACTCAAATGATTTTCCAATATATTGTTTGTTCGAAGAATAAAAATAATTCTTTTTTTGCCGTTCACTTTTACTACAAAGGGATCAAAAAAAACTTTTAGCATATCCTTCCAATCTTATTATTATTTCAAAACTACTACAAAGCTTTTTATCATCTGTATTTTTAATTTGTCTCTTTAATTTGTTTTTAAATTTTGCAACAGCATTTTTTAATAGCCTTTAACTCTTTGAATGTACCAGTTTCATTCGTCCGGTAAAGTCCATTTTTCACATTTTCAGGAACAGTACCTAATGCCTTCACTTTTTCCCGCTCATTGCTCGGGAAAGCGTAAGACATCCCTTAATAAAAGTAGATATCGCTAAACGTTTTTAATTTTCCTAATAAATGACAAGTTCTATGTCAAGGTCAGCAATTCCCGCTTACGACCTTGCTAATTATTTTATGCCTAATATGGGATAAA
>JASFBJ010000322.1 GCA_030149585.1 Desulfobacterales bacterium
CATCGATCCTTAAGTCTAAAACTGTAAATATGGAAATGTAAAGGGCGTCCCCAAACCCTATTAAGCAATAAATTTGTAAAAAATAAACTTATAAGGATATCAGTGGTAATGAAAAATACCCTTAGCCAAATGAGAAATCACGCGTCCAGCATCTTTTCTGCCGGACTGGAGGCTGTTAACCCGGCTGATGCAGTTAAAAACAGTTGCGTTTTTAACGGACAAGAGCTTGTCTGCGGAGATCAGACCTATAATCTGGGTCAATATCAAAACATCATTATTCTGGGCGCCGGCAAAGCAGCCGCTCCCATGGCCCAGGCTATTGAAAAAATGTTGGGGTCTATAATTACCAAGGGCCTGGTGAATGTTAAATATGAACATCTGGCGACATTGAATTGGATTGAGATCAATGAGGCAGGCCATCCAGTGCCTGATGCCAGCGGTAAGCAGGGTGCTCAAAAGGCCTTTGAGCTTGCAACCAGCGCTAGTGCAAAAGATCTTGTTATCTGCCTGATTTCCGGAGGTGCGTCAGCTCTCTGGCCCTTGCCGGTAGCCGGCATTACCCTTCAAGACAAACAGAAAACAACTGATATTTTGCTGTCCTGCGGGGCCACAATTAATGAAATCAATATAATTCGCAAACATCTTTCATTGATTAAAGGCGGCAGGCTGGCACAAATTGCCAGCCCGGCCACACTTATCTGTCTGATTTTGTCTGATGTAGTGGGAGATGACCTGGATGTGATCGCCTCTGGACCCACAGTGCCCGATTCTTCCACCTTTGGCGATTGCATTACGGTGATTGAAAAATATAATCTTCAAGATCAATTACCCCTCTCAGTTTTTGAGTATTTGAAAGCCGGCCTGCATGATAAGAGCAAAGAAACTCCAAAAAAAAATTCTCCTGTATTTAAAAAGGTTAATAATATCATTATCGGTAATAATCTTGCGGCCATCAAGGCTGCTGAAAAAACAGCCACTCAATTAGGCTATAACACACTGATCCTGTCTTCGATGATTGAGGGTGAAACCAGGGTGGTGGCCGGCGTACATACTGCAATAGCTAAAGAAATAATAAAAAGCGGTCATCCAGTTTCAAGACCTGCCTGCATTTTGTCTGGCGGAGAAACCACCGTAACTATCAGAGGCAATGGCAAAGGTGGCCGAAATCAGGAGTTTGTGCTAGCTGCTTTGCCTGATATAGCCGGCCGAGATCATACTGTAATCCTTAGCGCAGGCACCGACGGCACGGATGGGCCAACAGATGCTGCCGGGGCTTTTGTTGATTCAGAAAGTTTTCAAAAAGCCTGTCAAAAAGGACTTTGCCCTGACAAGGCCCTTGGCCAAAACGATTCCTATACTTTTTTTAAGGAACTTGACGATCTTCTAATCACCGGCCCCACCAACACAAATGTCATGGATTTGAGAATAATGCTGGTGAAATAAAAAGCGATCTGGGGTAGCTGATATTATTACTGCCTGCTTGACAATCATAACCAGTCAAAATATAGATTCTTTTTCTTATCTTTTTACCAAAAACCCTTATAATGGATGTGTATATGATAGCTGATCACCACCTGGAAATTATCAAAAACGAACTTGGTTTGAAAGAGGATCAAATTCAGGCCGTTACTCAATTATTTGACGAAGGCGCTACTGTGCCGTTTATCTCCCGCTACCGTAAAGAAGCCACCGGCAGTCTGGATGAAGTTGCTGTAAGCGCTATCCGTGACCTTCTAAGCCAACTGGTTGAGCTGGATAAAAGGCGGGCTTTTATCTTAAATTCACTTGAAAAAAATAACCATTTAAGCGTTGAGTTAAAAAAGCAGGTAGAATCCGCTCAAACTCTGACTGAACTGGAAGATCTATATCTGCCTTATAAGCCAAAGCGACGCACCAGAGCTATGATTGCCCGTGAAAAGGGCTTGGAGCGCTTAGCCATTATGATATTTGAACAAAACGGCGAAGACCCGCTTGAACAGTCTTATGCCTTTATTGATCCAGACAAAAATGTAAATAACTCAGAAGAAGCACTGGCCGGGGCAAGAGATATTATAGCGGAAATTATAAATGAAGATCAAATCGCCCGTTCACGTTTAAGACAGCTTTATATTGGCCAGGGGATTTTTAAAAGTCAGGTTCTCAAAGATATGGAAGAAACCGGGGTAAAATATAAAGATTATTTTAAATGGGAAGAGTCGGCAGGCACTGCCCCTTCCCATAGAATTCTCGCCATGCGGCGAGGTGAAAAGGAAGATATCCTTAATTTAAGCATTGCTCCGCCACGAAATAAGGCAGTGTCGATTTTGGAAGATCTTTTTATAAAGGGAGACGGCCAGGATGCAGCTATGGTTAAAATAGCTGTTGATGATTGTTATAAAAGACTTTTATCCCGATCCATGGAGACTGAAATGCGGCTGCTTACCAAAGAGAGGGCAGATGATCAAGCAATTCAGGTTTTTTCCGCCAATCTGCGCCAACTGCTTTTATCTCCACCCCTTAGTGCAAAAAGAATATTGGCAATTGATCCTGGATTTAAATCCGGTTGCAAGGTGGTTTGTCTGGATCGCCAGGGCAAACTGCTGACAAATGAGACCATTTACCCCCATTCCGGCAAAAGCCGGGCTACCGCTGCCGGCAAAACCCTTGAAACCCTGATCAAACAATTCAAGATTGAAGCAATTGCAATTGGTAATGGCACAGCCGGTCGGGAAACTGAATTTTTTCTTAAACAACTCAAAGTTGATTCAAAAATTCCAATCCTTTTAGTAAATGAAAGCGGGGCTTCAATTTACTCGGCATCTAAAGTGGCTCGCGACGAGTTTCCGGATCATGACCTTACTGTGCGCGGCTCAGTATCCATTGGCAGACGACTGATGGATCCATTGGCTGAACTGGTTAAAATTGATCCTAAATCAATAGGTGTGGGCCAGTACCAGCATGATGTGGATCAAACCCGATTGAAATCAGCCTTAGACGATACAGTTATGAGCTGCGTCAATAAGGTGGGAGTTGAGGTTAACCAGGCCAGTGTGCAACTGCTCACCTATGTTTCGGGTTTAGGGCCCAGATTGGCGAAAAAAATTATCAGCTTCCGAAATGAAAACGGTGCGTTTTCCTGTCGCGAAGATTTAAAAAAAGTTCCTCGTTTAGGGCCAAAAGCTTTTGAACAGGCAGCTGGTTTTTTGCGGATAAAAAATAAAAATAATCCTCTTGATGCCAGCGCAGTTCATCCTGAAAGCTATTCAATCATAAATAAAATGGCCAAAGATTTGAAATGTACAGTTACTGATCTTCTAAACAAGCCTGAACTGCTGAAAAAAATTGAAATCACCAGCTATATAACCGATACAGTGGGACTGCCCACCTTAAAAGATATTCTTGATGAGCTGGCCCGGCCGGGACGTGATCCGCGCCAGGAATTTGAATATTTCTCATTTGCTGAGGAAGTGGAGAGCATCAAAGATCTTGAAGTCGGCATGAAACTGCCCGGTATAATAACCAATGTTACCGCCTTTGGCGCCTTTGTGGATATCGGCGTTCACCAGGATGGTCTGATTCATGTCAGTCAACTGGCTGATCGTTTTGTTAAAAATCCAGCTGATATTATAAAGGTTCAGCAAAAAGTCAAGGTCACTGTTCTCTCCGTGGACGAACCCCGCAAGAGGATTTCACTTTCCATGAAAACTAACCCGGCAGCACCCCAAAAGAAAAATAAAAAAATACGTCAACGCGCTGAAAAACCAGCCAAAAAAGCCTCAAACCACTTTAATTCCCCTTTTGCCGAGGCTTTACAAGGTTTTAAGGAACGAGGATGAAATAACTTCAACAAGTAGGGTTGTGGCCCTTATATTTTTGGGGAAATTATCATGAAAGCTGTAATTCAAAGGGTCAAAG
>JASFBJ010000323.1 GCA_030149585.1 Desulfobacterales bacterium
CCTTGAAAGAGCCCTGCTCTCTTACACATTCAAAAATATTGCGGTAGTACTCCAGTAATTTTTCAGTATCATGACTGAGCTGGGAAAGCTGGCGATAGATTATCGCGGCATGGGACCATTTTTTCTTGATAAAATAGCGATAGGCCAATTTTTCAAGAACTGTTGCATAAACCGGTCTTGACCAGGCATATTTTCTAAAATAGGTTAATGCCTCTTCCGGCTTTTTATCTTTATAACACTCAATATAGCAATAGGCCATATCTACCAGGGATTCCAGTCTGATATCCACTCGTTTATAGGTGTCAATATCAATATCCTTGCTGGAAACGCTGTTTACTGATTCTTCCAGTAGTTTTATGGCTTTTTTAAATTCCAGTTTATTAATATGGCACCAGGCCAGTTTATAACGGGCAATTGCAATAGCTGCGCTCCTGGGAAACCCGGTAACAATCTCATAATGGCGCTGGGCCATTTCAAGATCCTGTTTAACATTAAAAAAATAGTCTCCCAGCAGTAAATGCACTTCCGGTATATAGGTGCTCTTTGGGCAGTTTTGCAGCAAAGCACGATATTGCACTATCATATCGTCTAATTGGCCCAGTTCCCGGTATTCATGAGCCATAAAAAAATAAACTTTATCTTGATCTATATAATCCGGAAAATTATTCAATATTCGCTGATAGGTTTCAACCGCTTGATTTTTAAGGGAGTTTGACTCAAGCTGATCCAAAGATTTTATTGATGAGCCTGATGCGCCTGCTCGACGTAAAAAATAAACAATTCTGGATTTTTCAATATAAAGCTCAGAAAGGCGCAGATAAAGTTCCGGCAGATATGGCCTTGTACGGGATTTATTAATCAAATTCTTAGTGGTTTTAATGGCCATCTCCACCTTGATTTTATCCCCTTTCAGCTTGGCCATATATTTTTTTTGTTGCGCGGCCTTGTCCTTACGCTGATATTCATACTGCTCTTCAACAGCCCCTATACAATTTCCGCACAAGCAACTCATAACCATAAAAGCAATAAGCGAAATAATAATTTTCATAATTTTATTTGATTTCATTTAAAAAAAATATCCCACTCTTCCATACTATTACATTTATTGGGCAAAATTACCTTATAATCAGCCAATTCATCATTCCAGAACTCACCCTGAAATGAATATACAACTTTCCCTTTAAGCTCGGAAATTACTATTTTTTCAACAGGGTCCTCGCTGAAATGGTGCTGGGTCACCCGCTGATACATATCCAGTCCAATCTCATATTCCATTAGATATGCTTCTTCCTCATATTTTAATAATTTATCGGCAAGTTCTTCATAACTTTTCTCAACTTCGCGTTTTAAAGTCTTTATACTCTTTTCAATTCGCAAGGAGTAAAGCTGTTCCAAATATTTTTCTATTGACTTGTCTTTAATTTTTAAAGCCTGTTCCTTTTCCTTTTCTAAAAGCTTTAAGAATCGCCAGATCCGCTTAATCTTTTTTTTATTTAACAAAATCAGCAGTAAATCCTGATCTTCAGTGGGCAGCCCTCTATTATAAATCTTTTTCAAAGAGTCAGTATAACGACTTCCAAACTCGTGAACTACTTGCATAGCCCTTTGATAATGACATACATCTTTATATATAAATGATTTTAAAATATAATATTCCGGAGTAAAATACTGCTTAAAACTGGGCGCTTCAAAGGCGTATAGCAGGCCCATGGCTTTTTCAGGATGCCCCAGATGGTACTGGCTCCAGGCCATCTCCAGTAAATTCTCAGCCTGTTCCAAAATCGGTTTTTTAATTCCACGATACATAAAAACCGCCTGCTCAAAATCGCCTTTTTCAAATAACAGCCTGGCCAGCGTGAAACGGGCTTGATCTTTTAATATTTCATCTTCACACGCACCTGATAAAATCCCTTTTAAAACTGCAATTGCATCATCAATACGATCCTGATAAATAAGATAAAGGGCATTATGATATTGATATTTAAAATCGTAATAAGTATTGGCTCTTATCCTGGCAAAATGTTGATTACCCCAATTAAAAAATCCGTTTTGCCAGTCAAAGACCCCCTGATAAAAATTTATAAAATCACTTATACGATCATCCACAAACCCATATTCCTGATCATAAATAACTTTGTTGATCAACAGGTCTTCATCAAACGGAATTGTACGGGTAATTTTTTCAAAAGCTTCCAGCGAATATGAAACAATTCTGGTATTTGGCTTGCGGGTTACAAGATGAGATAAAATATCCACCCCGGCATGGGTAAAATCACTTTTGATTAAAGCAATTCCCAAAAAAAACACCGCCCATTCATATTCTACATTACCTGTCAGGTTGTCTGCATTATGCTTTTCTATATAATTATAAAAATAGGCTAATGATTTTTCATATTTTTTTTGACTGAAAAACTTATAACCTTTATCAAAGGCCTTATGGTCAACTGCGGTTGTAAGCACTTCATATTTGGCGGTTTTATCTTTTGCTTTACCTTGTGCCGGCGGCAGGTCCTGAGAAAAAGCCGAATTAAAAGCCGTCAGACAAAAGATCCAGCAACATAAACAGGATAATATTTTTTTATTCATTTTCTTTCTCGGTTTTTAAGTACTGCTTCAGCTCTTCAACAGTAGTATCCTTTTTGGTTTTTCTGGCAGATAAATCAAATCGAAAGCCCAGACTCATGCCAAAATAAATTATGTTTTCAGTTTCTTCCTCTCTAAAATTCATGATATCGCGAATTTCGAAATTCAGACAAAAATATTCATTTAAAAAATATTTGGAACCTATTCCAAAACTAAATGATAGCGCATCTTCTGTTTCAGAGTCACCATAGTTGAATTTTTTTTCATAATTGACTGTGCCACCGCCAATCAGGAAATAGGTCTCATTATTAAACACCCATCTGTTTAATAATGCGGATTTGCCATATAAGGGACGATAGATCAGATGCGAATGAAGCATATATTTCATCTCACTGAATTCAGAAGGAGCTACGCCATAGTCATCTTCCAACTGCTGCTTGAGATCTTTTTCCTGATTAAAATTCCATTGCGCCCTTGCAACTTCCCAGGAAAACTTTTCGTTAAAATTAAAAGTATAACTCAGGCCCAGCGGATAAATTTCATAGAAATTATCATCCGGGATATAACCAGCGCAAAAAGCCAGTTCATGAAAACGATGGAAGACCTTATTCTGAATGGCAAATACTTTCTCTTCATCATCCCCTGATTCAGCAAGCGCTGCCTGAACGGAAATAAAAAGGAATAAAATAGTTAATAAAATTAAAAGTTTATTTTTCATAAATTCATGCTCCATGGCCGACTTCGCCATTTTCTAATTAATATAACCAGCTATAATTAAAATCCTACAATATCAAAGACAAATGGATATGACACAATCACTTCCTGGCCGGTTGGTTTTGGAAAAGTCCAGGTTTTTATGGCCTGCTTAATACAGCCGTGAATATCATTGGAATTAATTGTTGAAGATTTTATCCTCACTTCGCCAACCCGGCCTGAAAGGAGAATCTTCCATTCAAAAACTATTTTACCCATAATCGCAGGGTTCGAGATCAGAGCATTTTCATAGCAAAAACTGATCTCATCCAGATGCTGATCAATAACTTTTTTAACCTTTTCACGACTCATACCGCCATGAATGCGCACTGATTTACTGAGCTTGGCAGATACCATCGACATTACCTGCCCCTGCCCGGTCTTGCCCCTGGCCAGTGCCGCTATGCTTCCCTTGCCCTTAACTCCGGCGCTTCTTAAAATCTGGATGGAACCCTGGGTTTTAATAACCCCTGCTTTTGGAATTGATATTTTTGCGCTGCCGAGTTTGCCGACAATACCACCCACCTTAAAATTAGCGCTTGCAGCACTGGTAC
>JASFBJ010000095.1 GCA_030149585.1 Desulfobacterales bacterium
GGCATCATCTTCCGTTATTACAACGACTTTCCTGCCTAAAACACCACCTTTAGCGTTTATGGCTTCAACAGCGAGTTTGGCTGCCCTAATAGATGGAATCCCATAAGATGCCAGGTCTCCGCTGTGGGCTCCAGCCACTCCCAGCTTAATCGGTTCAGCAGAAAAGCTTGTACCGGCAAAAATAAACGTAAAAAAAATAAGCGCCATTGCCGTCATTAAAAACTTACCGAAAATTCTCATAATCACTCCTTTTGTTAACTTAGTTTAATTTTTTACCAACATAAAGATTTTCTTATAATAACTGATTATTTTAGAGTCAAGTTAAATTACCCAGGATAAGGGTTCGCGCAAAAATAATTTGGCAATTTTAAGTGTTAAGGCGCCTGGCTGGCAAGGCGCGAAAACTGGTGAAATGGATGCTTTTTAGGAACGAAGATGAATTAACCTGAAAAACAGTCGCCAAGACACCTGTCCTTAAAAAGTCTTTTTTAAAAGGCATTTATTTGAGGCCTTAAAGATTCATATAAAGCAATCCCAACAGAAGTGGAAAGATTAAGGCAGCGAATTTGATCATTAATAGGGATTTTAAAGCTTTGATCAGGATATTTTTGAAAAATTATTTTGGGCAATCCTTTGGTTTCAGACCCAAAAATTAAAAATAATCTTTTTGGTGCGGGCATTTGCCAAAAGGGCCTCTTGCCGTTTTTGCTGAGCAAAACCACCTCTGAGGGTCTTGGAATCAGAGCCTCTTGAAAGCTGCTGAAATCATCCCACACAGATAACTTTACTCTTGGCCAATAATCAAGCCCGGCCCGTTTAACTTCCTTACCTTCCAAAGAAAAACCAAGGGGCTGGATCAAATGTAAAAAGGCACCAGTACCAAGACAGGTACGGCCGATATTGCCCGTGTTCCAGTGAACCTCCGGTGCTACAAGAACAACATGCCTTTCACTCATAAATATACTCAAATCATAAAGATTTACCGCAATAGGGACAAAATTTAAAACCGTTCTCCAATGTTTTTTGACATTTACTGCAATAGTTTCGGCTTTGTTCAGATGTTTTTTGAAAGGGATTGTCAAATTCTTGCATAGCTTTTTTACATTTAGCGCACATAAGAAAAGGTTGGCCTTTTTTTACTCTGAAAAGAGGGATAAAAAACAGGCTTAAATAATGATCAACCCTCTGATAACGAGCCTGGTTCTCACCGCAAACAGGGCATTGGATCAATTCCTGAGCAAGAAAATTTGTTTTTGGCTGGATACCGCCAATTAAAAACATATTAATCATTATTATTGCGAACCCATTATTGCAAATCTTATTAAAAATTACGGGGTTTGCAAATACTCTCCCGAATCTGCAGATCAAAAATAGCTGACTGATTGGCTGGTTTGATCACAAGGGCTGTGTCTGCTCCCCTGCCGGTACCGCCTACAGCGATAATATCCTTGCCGGACAAAACTCCGAAATCAGCGGCCATTATAGAAATTTCTACGGCAACTTTGGTTCCCTGTCCAAATAGTCTTAAAGTATCAGCAATTAAAAGGGCTGGATAAATCCCGCCATGTTTTTTGGCAACTGCCCTTTCAACTCCGGAAAGTGCATGTGTTGCGGAAATAATGGTGGCGCCTTTGGATTCCAGTTCCTTTTTTACATTTTCTTCCATCATTGCCTTAAAGGGTTCCTTAAAACCGCAATGATAAGTTACCACGCTGATTTTAAAGCCCTTTCCAATTGCCAGGGCTTGTAAGGCAGTATCGCCTTTGGTGGATGCTATAACGATTTCATCAAGGTTTAGTTCGCGGCCTCTTGCAAAGGCCAGCTCCAGGGTTTGTTCTGTATTTTCCTTACCTGGGTTTTCAAATAACATATATGCCTCCATAATTATAGTTACAGGTCATAAAGAGTTTCATCTTTAGCCGGCGGCCTAACTGCCGATTTTAGCTGTGCTGTTTTTGCCTTTGATAAAATAAACGGGTCTTCCCCTTCCAGCAGATCCCCCATCTCCGATTCAATCTCTTCAGGGTTTTCACCCTTTTCCAAACGACTTAAGGCCTCTTCCATACCAGAGCCAAGTTTCATTCCTGTCATGTCTGTAAGTTTGCGCATGAGATCCGCAGCCTGTTTAGGATCATCCTCATTGATATTATCTGCTTGTTTGGCCATCAGCTGCATTGCCTGCTCCATTTTATTTTCATCAATCGGCAAGTCTTCGCTATCATCAGCCTCCCTGGCTTTGCCGGTAAAGGCAAAAGAGGACATCTGACGGGCCAGCTTATTTTTTTTGCACTTAGGGCAAAAAGGAATTTTATTTGTATTAATATTTTTGGAAAAAAAATTAAAAAGAGTATGGCATGAATCGCAATAAAACTCATAGATTGGCATTAATGCTCCTTAGGGCCCGCACAAAAATAATAAGACTTCTATTTTTATGGTCTTATACAAAAATCGTCAATAGAAAAATAATTTATCATTCAGTCCTGACACTTAGAGCTCAACAGATTGGTCTAAGACTTGTTAAACGATTTACCACATGATATGTTTAACGCACTTTTTTTCTTAAATTAAACGCTTGAAAAACAGAAATAAGACAAAATTATAATTATCCACCACCCACTTGTAATTTTTCCGGTTGATCGGGGTTAGGAATAGAATTTAAATAAGAGGCTAAAATGAATCTTGATAGAAAAAAAAATGCCGGGTCTGTGGATACATCGCTGCTTTCCCCACAACTGATCTATATGCTGATAGGTATTACAGGACTTATTATAATCGGGATATTGGCTTATGGCTTTTATATGGGCTATCGTGTGAGCAAAATTTATACGCCATTGGTTAACGCCACCATAGATATTAAGCTGGAAACAACTATCGCTCACCTCTGGTTTGAAAAACTCATCAGCGGAGATACTCATGTGAATTTAAAAACAGTTTGGAAGCATCTGGATCAGGCTGACTTGTATGCCGGGGCCATGCTGGATGGGGGTAAAAATACTGAAGGAATATTTATTCCACTTGATAATACCGAAATGCGGCGTAAGATCAGAGAGGTTCAAAAAAAACTGGCAGAGTTCAGAGAAATTACCAGGCAAAGAGTTGCCGCACAAGAAACCTTAGGCCCTGGTTCGGATATCGACAATCGCTTTGACGGTATTTTTAAATACCTTATTACTCAGGCCGATCAAGTGAAATCCAGCCTCAGGCAAGTGATAACGAATGACCTTCGCTGTTTTCGATTCATCCAGATAACCTTAATCATTATAGTTATATTAACTTTTTTTTATATCGGGATATTTTTTTGGCATTATAACCGTCGGAGAACAGATTATATTCTATCCCAGCGTGAGGCGAATAAAAAATTAAAAAATAGTGAGACCGGATTCAGAGAACTATTTAATAATATGAGGAGCGGTGTTGCGGTTTATGAAGCAAAAGATAATGGAAATGATTTTATCTTTAAAGATTTTAACCTGGCCGGAGAGCAGATTGAGAATGTCAGGAAAGAAGATCTGATAGGTAAAAGTATCCTTGAGATATTTCCAGGGGTCAAAGAGCTTGGCCTTTTTGATGTTTTAAAAAATGTTTGGCAAACCGGAAAACCAGAGCATCATCCTGTCTATATCTATAAGGATGAAAGGATAACCGGCTGGAGAGAAAACGATATCTACAAATTGCCTTCAGGCGAAATAGTCGCTGTTTATGATGACGTTACTAAACGCAAGCAGGCGGAGGCAGAGCTGCAGGAGAGCGAAAGAAATCTGTCCATAACACTCAATTCAATTGGAGATGGAGTTATAGCAACAGATACCAAAGGGTGCGTTACACGAATGAACCCGATTGCAGAAAAGCTTACCGGCTGGAATTTGTCGGAGGCAGAAGGACGTCCTCTCATCGAAGTATTTAACATTATAAATGAGGAAACTCGTAAAAGAATAGAAAGCCCTGTTGAAAAAATAATGGGGGAAGGGATTATCGTTCGCCTGACTAACCACACAGTCTTGATCTCGAAAGACGGCACCGAGACTCCTATTGCAGATAGTGGCACGCCGATTCAAGACGATCAAGACAATATCGTTGGTATTGTATTGGTTTTTCGCGATGTTTCAGAAAAAATAGAGACGGAGAAAAAAGAAAAGGAATTAGAGGCTGAGGCTATACGGAACAATCAATTAATATCAATTGGTGAAATAGCGGCCGGCGTTGCCCATGAGATCAATAACCCCATTAATTCCGTTATCAACCTTGCTCAGATATTGCTTAATGAATACAACCCCGAAAGTTCAAAGTTTGATATTGCCGAACGAATTATAAAGGAGGGTGACCGTATTGCCGATATTGTCAGCAATCTCCTTTCTTTTGCCCATGGCAACAGGGAAAAAGAAAAAAAACCAGTAAACCTGTCTGAAATCATCTCTGACACGCTTGCTCTGGCACAAGCCCAGATACGAAAGGAGCAAATTCAGTTAAGAGTCGATATTCCTTTGAATTTGCCCCAAATTATTGCAAACCCGCAACAGCTTCAACAGGTTTTCCTAAATCTCATAATCAATGCGCGATATGCCTTGAACCAAAAATATTCCGGGGCGCATGAAAACAAAATTCTTGAGATTCTGAGTGAAGAATTAACTATTAATAAGTGCCCCTATGTCCGGGTCATTTTTCAGGACAGGGGCACGGGAATGCCTGCAAATGAAATAGAAAAGGTTTTGAACCCGTTTTATTCAAGTAAACCCACCGGCCTGGGTCTAAGTATCAGTCATGGCATTATAAATGATAATGGTGGTTATATAAAAATTGAAAGCTCTGAGGACAAATTTACCAGGGTGATAATAGATCTTCCGGCTTATGGCAAGGAGAAAAGATGAAAGGTAAAATTTTGATTATTGATGACGAGGAAAACATAAGATTCAGCCTGGAAAGATTTCTTTTTGCCGCTGGATATGAGGCAGAGACCGCTGAAGGTTATGATGAAGCCCTGTCCAGAATAAATAAAACGGATTTTGATTTAATATTCACGGATATTATCCTAAAAGGTAAAACAGGAGTTGATATCTTGCAGGCGGTGAAGGAAAGGAACCTGCAATCTCCGGTAGTGTTGTTTACCGGCGTCCCCAATATTGAAAACGCTACTGAGGCTGTCCGGCTGGGTGCCTTTGACTACCTTCCCAAACCAGTAAGGGAAAAAACATTATTGCGGGTTGCCAAATCAGCTTTGAGTCATAAGGCTCTTATTGATGAAAAAGAGAGCTACCGCGCAAACCTTGAAGCTATCTTCAAAAGCGTCAAAGATGCTATTATTACTGTGGATCAAGACTTATCAGTTATTGAAGTCAATGATACTGCCGGAAAGATATGCGGAATTTTCCGGGATGCGGCCATTGGCCAGGGTTTTAATACTTTGCTGAAAGGGTGCAGTGGAAAATGTCTTGAAATCATGAAAAAAACTATCAGAAAAAAACAGTCTGTTGAAGCGCATCGGGTTCAATGCCATTGCAAAGACCGGCCGGAGCAGATTGTATCCTTGACCGCGTATCCACTTTTAAATCATCGGAACCTGTTTTCAGGGGGGATTCTGGTGGTCAGAGATGAAACCCGCCTTGATAATCTGGAGCGAAATCTGAAAGAACGTCAACAGCTTCATAATATTATCGGCAAGAGTGTGAAAATGCAGGAGATTTATTCTCTCATAGAAAAACTGGCCGATGTTCAGACCGGTGTTTTAATTAGCGGGGAAACCGGAACCGGCAAAGAACTGGTTGCCGAGGCGCTTCACCATCAAGGAGTGCGCAAAAATAAATTTCTTGTCAAGGCCAACTGTTCGGCCCTGTCGGAAAACCTGCTTGAAAGTGAACTTTTTGGACATGTCAGGGGGGCATTTACCGGCGCTGTAAGAGATAAAATAGGCCTGTTTCAGAAAGCAGATGGAGGAACTATTTTTCTGGACGAAATCGGTGAAACTTCACCCCAGGTACAACTGCGCCTGTTGAGAATTATTCAGGAAATGGAATTTCAGCGGGTGGGAGATTCAACCCCAGTCAAGGTGGATGTACGGGTGGTGGCAGCTACCAATAAAAATCTCCGTGAAGAAATAAAACTTGGCGGATTCAGGGAAGACCTTTATTACCGCTTAAAGATAGTGGAACTGAGGCTGCCGCCCCTCAGGGATAAAAGGGAAGATATACCACTTTTAGTAGAGCACTTCCTTAAAAACTTCAACCGCAAGTTCAACAAAAAGATTATTAGGATCTCGGAAGATGTGCAAAAGATATTTATGGAATATTCCTGGCCGGGTAATGTCAGGGAGCTGGAGCATGCGCTGGAGCACGCATTTATTCTTTGCAGCCGGGAGACTATCAGCGTCGATCATTTGCCGCCTGAATTAAAAGTTCTTAGTTCCAATGAAGGTGAAAAAGATGATTATTGCCGGATTATCCTTCATGCTTTGGAGCAGACCCATTGGAATAAAACAAAGGCCGCACGTCTCCTGGGAATAAGCCGGCAAAGCTTATACCGAAAAATAAAAGCATTCAAGATCATGGAAAACTGAGCAGCCTGTATCATAATAAGGAACGAGGACGAAATAACTTCCACAAGTAGGCGCACAGATTTAGGTCAGGTTTGTTCGATATAAAAGTACAAAAGTTGCAGGAATAGCGAGCTATTTTAAGATTTTTGTACTTTTAGATCGGGCAAAGATGGCCTGAAGCTGTGATGCATAGTTGGGGAAGTTAATTCGTCCTCGTTCCTAAGGTTACAATTTGTAACACAAATTTTATAAGGCCATTATTTTACAGCATATTATACCTTATATTACCCTGCCCTGGAAGCTTTTTCAAGAAAAGCTTGTCCCTGTCATATTTATCTAAACCATTTAAATTATATTGATATTATACTTTTGGATTAAAATCTTCCTGGAATATTACACTTTGTAACCTGTAAACCCCGAACTGTCATATTCAAGCAATACCTCACCCCCTTGTCCTCCAGTTATAACCAGCGGTTATTATTATAAAAAACTCAATTCAAGCTGTTTTGTGCCTTCACGGCATATATTTTGAATTCAGTAAGGACAAAAGAGCAAAAAAATATTTCATACCTTGAGATCTAAAGGGAAAAAAGCATGTCCAGAATACTAATTGTTGATGACGAGGAAAATATTCGGTTTTCATACAAAAATATTTTAACAGCGGCAGGGTATGAGGTTGACGTAGCAGCTCACCTGATTGATGCTCGGGCTATTTTGAAAGCCAATGAGTTTGATGTGGCTATAATTGATCGGATCCTGGCAGATGGTCAAAACGGTATAGATATCGTGAAATATATCAGAGAGGTACAGCCTTTTTGCGAGCCTGTTATGATGTCCGGATATCCCACCTTTGGTTCGGCAGCCGAAACACTCCAATTTGAAGGCTTTGCCTATCTGACCAAACCAGTGAAACAAAAAGAACTCTGTGAGGTTGTGGCGAAAGCAGTCTCTAAAAACAAGGCCAAAAAGGATTCAGGACATTCCAAAAATGTTTTTCAGTCAATTTTTCATTCTTCGCCAAATGCAATAGCAGTTTGTGACCTTTCCGGGTGTACCAGATTTGTCAACCCCTCTTTTATTCGCATATTTGGATACGATAAAGAAGAAATAACCGGGAAATATATTGACTATGTCCCCGCCTGGGATCAGGCGAAGACTGAATCCGAGATAGCCGACCTTTGCATGGGAAAATTTGTTTTGGAAAGGGAAACTCAAAGATTGACAAAAAATGGTCAACTGATTGATGTGACCATTAACCAGTCAGTCTGCCGAGACAGTCAAGGGAAAGCAACCGATATTTTATTTATCATCCGTGATGTTACAGACAAAAGGGATATAGAAAAGCAATTCCAGCATGCCCAAAAAATGGAATCCATCGGCACCCTGGCAGGAGGCATTGCCCATGAATTCAACAATATCCTTATGCTTGCGATGGGGCGTGCAGAGTTGTCCATGATGGATATGCCTGAGGGCAGCCGGGCCCGGAAAAATCTGGAAATAATTCTTAAGGCCGGCGCGCGTGCCAGGGACCTGACAGGGCAAATTCTTGGCTTTAGCCGGCAGACTGAGCAGAAACAAAAGCCGGTTAAAATTTCCATGATCATCAAGGAGTCTTTCAAACTACTGAAGGCAGGACTTCCAGACAGCATTAAGATTAAGCAGAACATCAACACAAACTGCGGGACCATTTTGGCTGATCCAAGCCTGATACACCAGTTAATTATAAATCTTTGCACCAATGCCTATCATTCCATGCGCGAAAAAGGCGGCATTTTAGAGGTGAACCTGCAAAATGTGAATTTTAAATCTCGGAATTCCCTAATTAACCTGGCGCCCGGACCATACCTGCAATTGACCGTGAGTGACACAGGAAAGGGTATGGATAAGGATACCATGGATCACATCTTTGAACCATATTTTACTACCAAGGCGGTTGGCGAAGGAACCGGCCTTGGCCTTTCCATGGTACATAAACTCATAAAAAACCATGGAGGCGCGATCTCAGTCGCAAGTGAAGTCGGCAAGGGGAGCACCTTTCAGGTCTATTTTCCCAGGATAAAGAGCTCCGTGGCAGAAAAAACAAAGGCTATCGAACCTGTATACGGGGATAAAGAAAGCATATTATTTGTGGATGATGAAGTAGAGATAGTTTTTATGATGCAGCAGATGCTGGAGCATCTCGGCTATATTGTCACAACACAAACCAACGGCATGGAGGCGCTGGAGACTTTCCGTGCAAACCCGGACAAATATGATCTGGTCATTACCGACCAATCCATGCCCGGAATGACAGGCCAACAGTTAGCCGGGGAAATCATGCGCATCCGGGCTGATATTCCCATAATCCATCTTACCGGTTTGCTTGAACAAAGAACTGGGAATGATGACACAAAAAAAAATATTACCGAGTCTATCTCAAAGCCTGTGAATATGGGAGAATTTGCCAAGGCGATCAAAAGAAACCTAATGGCTCGCTCAACTAATAATAACAAAAACAAACAACAAGGAGGTGAGAACCAATGGATAAATTAACGGAAAAAATGGAATATGAGGCAAAGCCTACGATCAACAGACAAGGAAAATATTTAACATTTAGCCTGGCTGATGAGGAGTACGGTATTGGTATCCTGAAGATCAAAGAAATAATCGGAATGATGCCGATTACAACCGTACCCCAGACTCCTGAATTTATAAAAGGGGTCATTAATTTAAAAGGTAAGGTTGTTCCTGTGACGGATTTGCGGATCAGATTCGGGATTGATGCTGGTGACTATACAGAACGTACCTGTATCATTGTCGTAGAAATCGAAAGAGAAATCGCCATGCTTCAGATAGGAATAGTGGTTGATTCCGTATCAGAGGTACTGAATATTAGAGATAAAGATGTCGAGAATGCCCCGACTTTTGGAATAAAACTTAAGACGGATTATATCCTTGGTATGGCCAAGATAGGTGGTGGCGTAAAGATTTTGCTTGATATCGATAGAGTTCTGAATGCAGAGGAAATGGCCGAACTTGCAAAAGCAGCATAGCAATTTTAGTTTAGGCTCTTAATTATAAAAAAATAAACAAACAGAGGAGATTAAATATGTTTAAAAATATGAAAATAGGGACAAAAATTACGGCTCTTGCGCTTGTACTGATTATTCTTGGAACAATTGCAGCTTTTACCGGGTATATTGGACTTTTAAAGGTCGCAAACCGGGTGGAAAAAGTAGATGGCATTAATCGTATAATAACAGGAATACTGGTAGCCAGGCAACATGAAAAAAATTTTATGTTGCGAAAAGACAAATCATATATTGAAAAAGCAGCCGAAGAAGCCAAAATAGTTAAAAAACAGATCGCTGAAACTAAAGCCAAGTTTAACCGGGAAATCAATAAAGACCAAATGGATCAAATAGTAAACGCTATTAATGTGTATCTCGTGGCATTTAAAAATTATATTGCGATAGAAGAAGAAAAAGAAGTCATCATGGAAACCATGCGGTTAAATGCAAGGGAAGCCCTTGCCCAGGCAGAGGCTATCCGGACTGATCAAAACACGCAGCTCGACAAAGTTGAATCCCAAAACGAGGCTCTTCGGGCAGATAAGCTGGCTAAAGCGGATGACGCCAACCGTATAATCAAATGGTTTCTCGATGTGCGTAAGAACGAAAAAGAGGTGATAATCTCGGGAGATCAGAAATATAGAGACGCCATTGATGCAAAGATATCAGAAATTCTTGCGCTTGGCAAGAATCTGAAATCGCGTTTTAAATTTGAAAAAAATATCAGGCAAATTGATAACCTGGCTGCGGGGATAAACGCTTATACCCTTGCCTTTCATAATTTTACCGATCAGATAAAAAAACAGGCCAAGGCTGAGACGCAGATGATCACGGCAGCAAGGGAAGTTCAAAATATTAGTGCTGATGTCCGCAAAGATCAGAAGTCAAAAATGATGGATCAAATTACATCCTCCAATACTATGCTGATTACTGTAACAGTCGTTGCCTTTATTACAGCAGTTCTACTTACCTTTTTTATTATCAGAAGCATAAGCGTGACTCTACACCGCGTGATTAACGGCTTAACAGAAGGCTCAGAACAGGTTGCTTCCGCATCCGGGCAGATATCATCTTCCAGCCAGTCTCTGGCGGAAGGAGCATCCGAGCAGGCCGCGTCGATCGAGGAGACTTCTTCATCCCTTGAAGAAATGTCTTCTATGACTAAACAAAACGCGGCCAATGCAGGCCAGGCAGATAATTTGATGAAAAATACCAACCAGGTGGTATCAGAGGCCAACCAGTCCATGACTGACCTTATTTCTTCAATGGAAGATATTTCAAAGGCCAGCGACGAAACCCAGAAAGTGGTTAAAACAATTGATGAGATAGCTTTCCAGACCAACCTTCTGGCATTAAACGCAGCAGTTGAAGCGGCCAGGGCCGGGGAAGCAGGCGCAGGGTTTGCCGTGGTGGCCGAGGAAGTAAGAAATTTGGCCTTACGTTCCGCCGAAGCTGCCAAAAACACGGCGGTATTGATTGAAGGAACCGTAAAAAAAGTAAAGGAAGGCTCTGAACTGGTGAATAATACTAATGCTGAATTTATCAAGGTTTCGGAAAGCACATCCAAGGTGGGCGAACTGGTGGGCGAAATTTCGGCAGCTTCCAATGAACAGGCTCAAGGAATTGGGCAGGTAAATACTGCTGTAACTGAAATGGATAAGGTAACCCAGCAAAATGCGGCCAATGCCGAAGAGTCAGCCGGCGCATCGGAAGAACTGAACGCTCAGACTCAAGAGATGCGGAACATGGTCGGTGAACTTATGGCAATGGTAGGGGGCGGCAAGAAAGGCGCGGAATCTTCTATGATTGAATCAGGGAAAAAGGGCATTCATAAAACCATTACTGCTTCGCCAAAAAAAGCCGCCGGCATAACGATGACAACGAACAAATCCAGTGAAATTAACCCAAATCAGGTTATACCGCTGGATGACGATGATAAATTTGCAGATTTTTAATTATTG
>JASFBJ010000324.1 GCA_030149585.1 Desulfobacterales bacterium
ATAATTGAAATTCTTATAGGAGCTGATAATATCAACGGCAATGATGATAGCAGCAGGTGCTATCAAGAAAATAATTCCCCATAATCGAATGAATTTGATAAAACTGATTTTTTTTGTCATCATTTTTCCTTTGTTTTATCTTGTCCCGTATTGGCCTGATGTGTGAGCAGGCCTATTCCAAGACGGCTTTGGGGACAGGCAAATAATTGATCGGCCAATTATCAACTTGTTTAATTTCTTGTCAAATCATGAAGCCGTAGCTATCTTTTTGTTAACATAATCACGGGCGTTTTGTATTGCAGCTGTAATTTGGGGTGTTTTCGGCAATGTTTTTTCAATTTTGTCAATAAATCGATGTTTTTTGGTTTCTTTGAAGGCCGGCAAAAAGTTAAGATCAAATACCCAGCTGATTTGCAAAAGTTTTAAGTCACTCAGAGTTTTTATCTCTTTTATTTGCACTATCTCATTTGAGTTGAGCGATTCAATAACCCTTTTTGAGCACACAGGATCGTCAGGAAGATCGTTTTCTAGTACAGGGTTTGGGTGTTTATCTTTTTGATGATAATATTCCGTCACGACTTTCCAGATATCCAGCTTATCGGCATCCCGGATAAGACGCATGAATAAAACAGATTTATTATCTTTATCCGCAGGAATTTTTGCTGCATTATGAAATGCTACACCTTTTATAATATATTTTTTTTCTTTTTTTGTAAATCCTTTAAGAATGCGGGCGTTTGCAATTTCTTTTATGCCCAGCCTCGCGTGATTTTCTGAAGCCGTGTCCTTGAATGTTTTGTATACTGCGAACTGTTTGAACCGACCTATATCATGTAATAATGCAATGGTTTCTGCGATAAGGGTGTCTGGCTTATCAAGATTCAGTTCTCGACAGAGCTTAATAATATTAATGCAAACTCTTTTAGTATGTTTTTCTTTTAAATCAAAAGAAAAATTACAGATGGGATCATTGGAATAAAATCCTGCAACATAATCGGCAAACCATTTTTTAAGTTTTGTCAGATCTTTATCAAGCATTTATTAAAATCTTGAGATTATTATTTTAGCATTGCTCGTTTGGGAGGATTGGATTAACAGGAAATTATAATTTCAGAGGGAGAGAGAGCAATACCTTCAAAGGTTATTAAAAAACTGGTCGGGGCGAGAGGATTTGAACCTCCGACTTCCTGCTCCCAAAGCAGGCGCGCTACCAGGCTGCGCCACGCCCCGAATTAAACGCAATAACTAGCATGCTTTTAAATCCTTTGCAAGGTTATTTGATAATTAGTTGCTGAATTTTTCAAAAAAATCATTTATAGCCAGACTTAGGGCTTTGGCAAAATTGGTTAAAATGCCTGTATCCTGCAAGGATGACTCAATTTTTGGATTAGTTAAATAGCCTGTTTCGATAAGGATTGCAGGCATGTCAGCGCTTTGTAATATTTTCAGGGGTACTCCTTTAATACAAGCCGGCGGCAAATCAGATACAGCACTCAAGCGGTTAATTATCATTTTGCTGAAAATCTGACTTTGCCTTATATGTTTAATTTGAATATTTTGCCAGCTTTTCAAGCTGTTATACTCATTATTGCAAATGGTTAGCTTGCCGGACTCAAGATCAGTGAGAGGCTTAATAAAATGATAGATAATAATATCTTTTGGCTTATGTTGAAAGCTGCCTCCAGTGTGAAGGCTGATGAAGATATCAGCTTTTGCATGGTTTGCTGCGGCAATCCTCTGGTCAAGGTGGACATTATAATCATCGGTTCTCGTAAACTCTACCTTATAATTGTTTTTTAGCTCAGCCGCGATTAAATTTGCCAGTTCCAGAGCGAGAGTTTTTTCCAGAAAGCCTTTTGGGCCTGAAACTCCATGGTCATTTCCCCCATGTCCAGGGTCAAGCATAATAATTCCATTATAATCATTAAATAACGTGTTATTTGCGATTACATCATGGGGCGACAAAGAAAAGGATATTATTATCAGTAAATAATAAATTATATGTTTTATCAATATGTTGTAGTTTTTTAATAACTTCATAACCGGCAATTTCATTTAAAGCCCTACTGCCAATTCCAATTTTATTTTCTTGACACCCAAGGCGTTTAATCTTATTTTAAAAGATTATATTATTGAGGATTAAATAATTTACAATTATTGTCAAGTAGCTGATTAGGAAATTATAAAGAAATATATGCGAGAGTGGCGGAATTGGTAGACGCACTGGACTTAGGATCCAGCTCTGGCGACAGAGTGGGAGTTCAAGTCTCCCCTCTCGCACCATAATTATTTATCTTGTTTATAAGTTTTCTGATAATTTTAATAGAGTCCTCTGGGTTGATGGTGATTTAAGAAAGGAATTTTATGAAAGTAAATGTAGAAGATTTGAGCAGTGTTAAAAAGGTAATGCATATTGAAATTGCCGAAGAGGATATTAAAAGCGAACTTGATGCAAATTACAGTGAGTTGAAAAAAACTGCTAAGGTCAAAGGCTTTAGAAAGGGTAAAACGCCTATACCGGTTTTGAAAAGATTATACCAAAAGGATGTTAATAAGGATTGCGCCGCAAAATTAGTACAACTGGCTTATTCTGAAGCTCTTGAGGAAACCAGACTTAAAATTGTGGGGCCGCCCAAAGTTGATATTCCTGAGTTCAAAGGTGAGGGTTCTTTAAAATTTGATGCAGAGGTAGAAGTTAAACCTGATATCGAGGATATTGATTTTAAAGGTTTGTCTTTAACCAGAACATTGCATGAGGCCAGTGATGAAGAAGTTGATACACAGCTCAAGATGTTGCAGAAAAATATGATTGAGCGTGTTAAAATACAAGAGGATCGGCCTGTAAAAGAAGGGGACGTGGTGGTTATTGATTTTGAGGGGTTTCAAAATGGAAAACCTTTCACTGTAACACCCAAGACCGATAACCATATTATTAAAATCGGTGAAAATACTATTACATCTGAATTTGACACAGCAATATGTGGAATGACGGCAGCGCAGGAAAAGGAAATAACCATCCGGTTTAAAGATGATTATCATAATGATCAACTTGCTGGACAGGAAGTTGATTTTAAAATTACTTTAAATGAAATCCGGGAGGAAATTTTACCTGATTTAGATGATGAACTTGCCAAGAAGATGGGGCCTTATAAATCTCTGGAAGAATTAAAAGCAGAGATCAATAAAAATTTAAAAAATGGATATGAAAAACGGATTGAGCAGGAACTGAGTGAACAGATATTTATTGCCTTGATTGAACGTAGTGATTTTGAAATACCGGAAACTTTAGTGGAATACGAACTGGAACATACCGTCAAGGACACAGAGCGAATGCTTTCCTATCAAAATAAAACACTGGAAGATCAGGGATTAAGCAAGGAACAGCTTTTTAAACAATATCGCAATGTTGCTGAAAAGCAGGTCAGACGCCAGCTTATTTTAAATAAAATCATCGAGCAGGAGAAGCTTGAGCTTTCAGATGAAAATTTTGAAAAAGGGCTTGAAGAGATGGCCAAGTCTGTGGGACAATCTGTTGAACAGATTAAGGCGATATTTAATAATAATAAAGAGGGCCTTGATAATTTAAAATATTCACTTCTTGAAAAACAGGCTGTTAAGTTTATTATTGAAAATAATGAGGTTCAGGATAAAAAGCCGGATACAAAGAGCCCTGTAGATTCAGGCCAGACAGATTCAGGCCAGACAGATTCAGACCAGACAGATTCAGACCAGACAGATTCAGACCAGACAGATTCAAATTGATTCAAAATCAACGAAGCTGAAAATAATTTCAGACAGCAAGAATTATTGCATAAATAATATATTTGTAAACAAACAGGAGGCAAAAACGTGCCGGTTATACCAATGGTTATTGATCAAACC
>JASFBJ010000096.1 GCA_030149585.1 Desulfobacterales bacterium
CAACAGGTGCCGCAGCAGATGCATTCAGTAATATTATCATGAGAATTCATGGGATGTATAATAGACCTGTTTTGCAGCTTAAATCAATATTTGATATATTGATATAAAATTAGCTGTCTGATAAGTTGTTTTTATAAAATAATTATCCCTTCTCTAAACTTAAGGAAATCTATTTATGACAACGTCTTTTACACATATAGATGATAATGGTCAGGTACGAATGGTGGATGTTACTGCAAAAAAAAACTCAGAACGAATTGCAATAGCAAAAGGAGCAATATCTATGCAGCCCTCCACTTTTTCCATGATTTATAATTTATCTTTAAAAAAAGGCAATGTTCTGGAAACCGCCCGCATAGCCGGAATCATGGGTGCAAAAAAAACAGCCGAACTGATTCCCATGTGTCACCCACTAAATTTGACCCATATCCAGGTGGATTTTCTTCCGAATAAAGAGACAAGCACAATCTGGATTGAAGCAATTATTAAAATTATTCATTCAACCGGTGTGGAAATGGAAGCTTTGACGGCAGTCTCTGTCGCTGCTTTAACTATCTATGATATGTGTAAATCTCATGATCGGGCCATGACCATCTCTAATATACAGCTTATTAAAAAATCAGGTGGGAAGAGCGGCACCTTTATCAAGCAAATAAACGAGGCGGTTAGCGACTAAAATGAAAAAATTTTACCAAAATAAGGGCATTGCTCTCCTGGCAGCAGTCCTTTTTCTCACAGCCTGCACCTTTGCCGGGCCCTCTAAAAGCCTGTTTTTAGAGCGCCTTGGTTTTGATCAATACCCCGATTTTTTTGATTACTGGTATTATGATAATCTGGAACACAGCATTCAAAAAAGCATCTCTTATTTACAACGCATACCACAAGACAGATTATTTTCTTTTGATCAGGATCAATATGATGCTGCTCATCTGATTCGCTCTTTTGAAATTTTCAGTGAATTTATAAAAACCTGTCCCTCCAGGAGCGAGCTTCGCGATTTTATTGCAGCTAACTACCAGGTTTATCGCTCTGTGGGGCATAATTTTTCAGGAAAAGTCCTGTTTACCGGTTATTATGAACCTTTTTTACGGGGCAGCTATAATAAAAGCAAAGCCTATCCCTATCCGGTTTACGCAATCCCAGGCGATCTGGTAAGCATTGACCTTGGTAAATTCGATTCCTCCTTGCAGGGAAAAAAAATTATTGGTCGCCACATAGGCCAAACCATAATTCCCTACTATAATCGCAAAGAGATTACAGATTTGTCTAATTTTAAAAAAACAGCTCAACCACTGGCCTATGTTGATAACCAGATTGATCTTTTTTTTCTTCAGATTCAAGGGTCAGGTAAAATCTTTATGGATAATGGTCAGGTTATAAATGTTCATTATCACTGCTCAAATGGCAGGTCATACCGCAGTATCGGTCAATTATTGATAAAAGAGGGAAAAATTCCCAGAGCCCTGATGTCCATGCAGAGTATTCGCCGATATTTAAAAGATAATCCAGGGGAAATAGATCGTATTTTAAACTATAACCAAAGCTATGTATTTTTTAAAATTGAAGAAAAAGGACCTCTTGGTTCTCTAAATGTTCAATTAACACCAGGACGTTCTTTGGCCACTGACCGCCGCATTTTTCCTTTAGCAGCCCTGGCCTATCTGAAAACCAGAATCCCTTTAATTGACGGAGATGAAAAAATTCACGACTGGGAAAATTTCAGCGGTTTTTTTATGAATCAGGATACAGGCGGGGCAATCAAGGGAACCGGGAGGGCTGATCTGTTTTTCGGCAGTGGCCCTTACGCTAAAACAGCCGCGGGCCACCTGCAGCATAATGGTCAACTCTATTTTCTTATCCTTAATAAAAATTGAATTTATAAGTTATCAGTTGGCCAGAGCATTTAACACCAGGGTAATAGGCCGATCTTCCTCGGTTTTGCCGGCAAATCGAATTGGACCCGGCTGTCTGAAATTATCTTCACCTGGAACAGCTGCCAGCCATTTCTCTCTTAATGCTTTAACAATTTGAAACGATACTGAATTTACATCAACCACACTTTTTTCAAGTACCAGAGCCAGCTTACCATTTCTCTCTTCGAGGTGCATAAGAGGCGCTATTGGAATGCCAATCGGCTGCCAAAGACTAAAATCTTTTTCCAGATTTTTTATGGCCGCCATTTGTCCTGTCGCGCCATTGGCAATCAGACTGAAAGCAGTCAATCCTAAATTATAGGTATAGTTGCAGTCAAAACAGGTGGGGTCATTACCGCGGCCGTCATAGCCGTAAAAATGTGCCTGAGTTTTAAATTTCGGCACTGATTTTGTATAAATTTTTTCAATCGGCGCCGGGATTTCCTGTGCCTTGGTAATCAAATCAGCCTTTTGCAAAGCAGTTTTTAAGGTTTTAAAAGAAAAAATATTTTCTCTGACCAGTAAAAACTCACCATTTATATAATTTTTAAACAAAACAGGCCCAACTTTTTCAGGGTCAAGATCCCCCTGTTTAAGAACCTTTTGAAAATAATCCTTTTTAATACCTGTTTTATATAATCCCTTTTCTTTTTTAATATTCAGATAATCTCTGACCAGCCCCATCAGGACTTTATCTGTTTCAACCAGGGAAAACTGAAAATTTCCATGACTATCCCTTTCCGTGAGCAATCCCTCCTGGAAAAAGCCTGGAATATCATTAAAAAGATCATCATCGCGAGAGTTCCAGACAGTCATAATATTGGTTTCCCGGGAAGTTTTAGCCAGTCTGCGCAGGTATTCAAGTTTATCCTCTAAAATGGGAAAAGCTTCATGAAAATCAAGATCTTGAGTTTGATTATAATAAGCGATAATCGTGTTCAGTTTGATAATAAATACTTGTATTTCATTAATAAATTCTAAAATGCCTTCGGGAATTACTATTACCCCGTAATTTTTACCCACACCAGCCCGGCGAATGATAGCATTACAAATTACCCGCGACAAATGCCGCAAGGTCATGCCATAGGCAGTATAATCAATGATGCCCTGCTTTTTTGCCATAATAATTCGGTCCTGATCTATATATTCCGCCAGATCTTCACCTATAAGGGTCATATTGGCATGGGTCTGCAAAGCAACTTCCAGAGCCAGATGACTGGCTACCCGACCCATAACCTTGCAAATATGCCAGTATTTGACATCAGAACCGCTGTCTGTGCAAAGATTACTGATCTCATTGGAAAACGCTCTGGCAGCTGTATGAAACCCAAATGAAATGGCACACAGGATATTTCCCTCTAAATCCTTAACCTGGATATCTCCATCTATGGTTTTAGGAATACCTATGACCTGAATTTTATCATCGTAAAATTCTTCAGCCAGAAAAGCTGCATTGGTATTGGAATCATCTCCCCCCACAATAATCAAGGCATCCAGATTAAGGTTTTGGCAGGTCTTTTTTGAAAAAGCCATTTTTCTCCTGGAATCAATCTTGGTGCGCCCTGTTTTAATCATGGAAAATCCGCCAAGATTACGATAGGCATCAACCATCTTTGCAGTAATTTCCACGGTCTCATTTTCAATAATTCCATCAGGGCCCAATAAAAAGCCATATATTTTGGTTTTGGGATTAGCCTTTTTTGCTGCGTCAAAAAGTCCGCCGATAACGTTGTGGCCGCCGGGAGCAGGGCCGCCTGAAAAAACAATTCCAATATTTCGTTTTTTATAATACTGCTTTTGCTGACCAGCTTTAAGTTTTGCAGCCTTGCTGATCAACTGTACCTTATGATTAATTATTTTAGGCAGCTTTTTTTTGGCCTCCCTGTCCACTGTAAAACCGTATTGATCAGTATCTGATAATATTGTCAAACCTGAAGAAAACACATCACAAATCGGAGGCTGATATCCTCGTCTTTCAACTATTTCCTTGTTTTCATTAGAAGTAGCTTTAACAGCTACTGGATTATTTAGCAGGTCCTCAATATTATCAGCTTTATTATCGGCCTTTTTTTGCGACATGGGATCTCCTTTTTTTTTGAGCATGGTTTTTCTATGAAATATAAGGTAGCTTCATTTTATAAGGGGTGTCAAGGATGAAAAACTTCTTAAAGGCCTTAAGATTTAGGCATCCTTCAAATTTAGTTTACACTTTTTAGGTGTTGGTTCTTGCCTGGTTCCCATGCTCCAGCGTGGGAACCCTATGTGGTTTGCATTCCCACGCTGGAGCGTGGGAACGAGAAATATTAATATAATTTGAAATACCTTTTCTTGTTTTTCAAAAAGGTTGTCAGAACCAGACTAAATATATTATAAGAATTAATTAAAAAAAATAAGTCTAATAAATTTAAATTCATGGAGAATTGTCAATGCATTATGAAGGTAATATCATAAGACCACCCAGTGAGAGCAATAGTATATTATTACAAATAACTATAGGCTGTTCCCACAATAAATGCTCGTTCTGCGGCGCTTATAAAGGTGAGCGGTTTAAAATAAAGCCGGATTCAATTATCATGGAAGATATTGAATTTGCAGCAAACTACTGCAAGCGTCAAAGACGGGTATTTCTTTGCGATGGAGATGCCCTTATTATCCCCCAAAAAAGGCTCCTTAATATTTTAAAACAAGTTAAACGCAAACTGCCCTGGGTAACCCGTATCGGTACCTATGCCAATGCTAAAAGCCTGAAAATGAAAACTCTGGATGAATTAAAAGAGCTTAAAAAATATGGGCTGGGCATTGCCTATATGGGGCTGGAAAGTGGCGATGATATAACCTTGAAAAATGTAAATAAGGGCTATCTTTCAGAAACCATGATTCAGATGGGACAAAAGGCCAAAGAAGCCGGGCTGAAATTGTCTATTACAGTTCTTTTGGGGCTGGCCGGGCCTGAGCGTTCTGAAATTCATGCAGTTGAAACAGGGCGTGTACTTTCAGCCATTGATCCGGATTATGTGGGAGCCTTGAGTTTGATGCTGATACCAGGCACTTTATTGCATACAGCTTATAAAGAGGGACGTTTTAAGCTGATAGGTTCCCTGGAGATGTTAAAAGAACTCAGAGAACTCTTTTTCCACACTAATTTACATAATGGCCTGTTTCATGCCAATCATGCTTCCAACTACCTGCCTGTTAGAGCCCGACTGCCAAAAGACAAGGAAAAGACTATTAAATTAATTGACCAGGCACTTGCCGGCAGGGTGGAATTAAAACCTGAATGGATGCGCGCCCTATAGTATATTTGAATAAATGAAAATCTATGGATATTTGACCGGACATTGGTTGACTCTGAATTACAACTTATGTTATTCAAAAAAAATAATTTAATGCTTTCTATACGTTCTATACTTTCTATAATGATAAGGAGGATCTGATAATGAAGGGTTTAAGAGTAATTATAACGGTTTTTATTTTATTTGCATTAGCAGCCTGTGCAACTCAGAGCCGGCAAACAACACCTTCAGCCGTACAGCAAACCCCGAGATTTTCAAATTTGAACCAGGGCGTTGATTATCTGGGAACTGCCTTAACAGAGGGATTAAAAGATATTGAGACACCAGGGCAAGTTTCTGAAAGTAATTCCTCTTATTCCCAGACAAGGGTGAATGAAGAAAAGCCTTTGACACCGGAAGAGCAAACCCGACTTAATGCTGGAAATGCCATGGATGATCTTGAACGGGAAATTGCTAAAAAAGAAGGCCGTGTTTATAAAGAACGTGAGCCCGCAACGAAAAGAGTTAAATCAAAAGAGGAGTATACAACTCACAGTTCGACTAATATGGGAGCAGCGTCCCCCGGCACCGGCAAACCAATGGTTGTGGCTGTTGCTGATTTTATCAATGAAGACGGCAGGGTTTCCAAGCTGGGCCATTATATTTCCAGCAAACTAACTCCCTGTCTGGCCCGCTCCCAAAGATTTTCAGTGTTGGAGCGCGGACTTATTGAAAAGGTTATTGAAGAGCAGCATTTTCAGGTATCTCCTTTTGTGGACGAAGCTTCCACACAGAAATTCGGCAAGCTATTGGGCGCTGAAACAATTATTTCCGGCACCATAACTGAAATGGATAATATTTTTTATATTAATGCCAAGGCGATTGGCGTTACCCAGGGCAATCTCATTACCTCTATGGATGTTGAGATAGATAAAACGGGCCGTATGGTAGCTCTTTACCGCACTGCATTGCCTAAACCGGTTAAGAAAAAAATTTTCAGACCTCGCATTTTCAGGGCCAAAGGTCTTGGGGTTCCATCTCCCAAATTTAAGAATCCAGCCCAGGCCAGGGCCATGGCAGGTCGGGCGGCCCAGGTAATTGCCATGCGCAATCTTATCCAGGAAGTTCAGGGGGCTAAAATCAATTCCCAGACCACCATCAAAGATTTTATGACCGAAAGCGATTCAGTAAACCTTCAGGTTAACTCCCATATTCGGGGTGCCAGGATGATCAATAAAAAAATAATGCCTGATGGCACTGTAGAGGTGGAAATGGAAGTTGAGATGTCGGCAGAATTTTTTGAAAATCTTGATAAGATGCAAAATAATTAACTAATATTTTTGCGGTTCCTATTTATTTCGACTGGAATATCTGAAAATTTCGGCCAAATATATCGACTCACAAGGGTGATCCTGATGATCAACCTTGTGAGCGTTGCAACGGTATTCATACGAATTTTTGACCCTTAATTAACGACCAAAACCGATATATCTTTAACAAGATTAAAAACTTTTTGTGAAATACTGCCCATGATGAATTCCTTAATTCCTGATAACCCTCTTCGCCCTATGACAATGGTATTATAACCGGATTCCGCTTCTTTAACGATATCCCTTGCAACACCCTTTTTTTTGATCTGTGTTTTTATAATTACGTTTTTTTCTTCAAATCCCGCAGCAATTAGTTTTTTTTGCGCTTTTTTCAGTGCGCTATTAACCAGGCTCTTTTTTTTATCTTCAAGGGTACAAAAGGAGGTTTGTTGAGATTTAAAATATGGCGTTAATTCCGGGCTGTTCATATCGCAAAGGGTCGCAGAGTCCTGGGTTATATTAAATAATGTAATTTTATTATGTGTATCAAAAAAATTTACTATATATTCAACAGCACGCATAGCGTTTTCAGAATCATCAAATGCTATCAATATTTTATTATCCATGGGTTACATCCTCCTTTAAGTGATTTAAATTTTATACAAAGCACATAAAACATACAGTTTATATTTTTTTATATATAAATAGTGATTCCATATCATATGTGAAATGGAAGTGCAAACAGCATATAGTAGTCGTATATCATAAAATAACCGGATAATTATTTTTTTGCTCTATTTTTATCTTGACAAGGTTAAAAAGTGGATGTTAGTCTCAAAAAAACTGACTGAGTGCTCAGTTTAATTTAAAAAATATACGGGTGTCCATGACAAGAAAGCAGGCAATACTTCAGGCAGCAACAAGACTTTTTTCTGAAAAAGGTTTTAAAGATACTTCAATGGCCAGGCTTTCCAAAATAACGGGCGTTGCCCAAGGCACTATTTTTTATCATTTTAAAAATAAAGAAGAGCTTTTTATTTCTATTCTGGAGGATTTCAGGAAAAGCATAATAAATGAAATCGATCGATACACAAAAGAAAATAAGTTTGATACAGGCCTGGACATGATCGAAGGCGCAGTTGCTTTCTATCTTTATCTGGCCGGGGCTATGGAAGACCGGTTTCTTCTTTTGCATCGGCATGAAGCATATGAATTTGCCAAGATTAATCCGGTTTGCAGAGACCTTCTTGAATTCATTTATGGCTGCTTGATAAATATTTTCGAGCAGGCCATCCTGCTTGGCCAAAAAGATGGAACTATTGCAGATGTTCCGGCCAAAAAGATCGCCTTGCTCATTTTTACTATGGTGGACGGGGTTGTTCGATTTAGCACCTATGAACTTTACGATGCCGGCACGCTCTATGATGAACTCATCAATTCGTGCCGCAAAATTTTGCAAAAATAAGATTTTTTGAGACAGGAGTTGTTTATGCTGAAACGCTTTTTCCCTTTTATTGCATGGTTTAGAGACTATGGACTTGATAGTTTGCGGATTGACATTATTTCCGGACTAACCGTGGCGCTGGTGCTTATTCCCCAGTCTATGGCCTATGCGCAGTTGGCTGGATTGCCTGCATATTATGGATTATATGCGTCTTTTCTTCCGCCAATGATAGCTGCCCTGTTTGGTTCAAGCAAACAACTGGCTACAGGCCCTGTGGCAGTGGTTTCGCTTATGACGGCAGCTTCACTTGAGCCTCTGGCAACTGCAGGAAGCCAGGGCTACATTATATATGCCATTTTGCTTGCACTTATGGTTGGAGTATTCCAGTTTTCCCTTGGAATATTAAAGCTTGGAATTGTGGTAAATTTTCTTTCTCATCCGGTGGTGAACGGTTTTACTAATGCAGCGGCCATTATTATTGCCTCTTCCCAGCTTTCCAAGTTGTTTGGTGTATATGTTGATAAGGCACAGCACCATTATGAAACAATTTTTCGTGTAATTGCGGCTGCCTTTCATTACACGCACTGGCCGACATTGGCTATGGGCGTTTTTGCCTTTGCCATTATGTTCGGGCTCAAACGTATTTCCCCTAAGATTCCGAATGTGCTGGTGGCTGTGGTAGTTACCACTTTGCTTTCTCTTGGCCTTGGGTTCCAGCATAATAAGGTCGTGGATATTTCAGCAATCCAATCGCTTGAAGCTATACAACTGATCAAGAATATTAATAAATCTATTGATACAATTAATCGCTACTCAAAAGAGCGGGCTATAATAAATAAGGCGCTTGAAACAACTATCAAAGAACATAACATTATTGCCTTACTGGATGCTGAGCATAATGTGAGTGTTTTAACTACGAATATGGAACTCTCCAGATATAGTGCACACAAATACCGGGAAAAAATCAGGAGCCTTTTATTCGAAGGCGTTTTGCAGGCAGATGAATCAATTATTTTTTATCCTAAAAATAATATACCCGATGGATATGCGAGTGATGGGCGAATATGGCGAATTAAAGTGGGCAATCAGCCCATTGCAACGGATAATCTTCTTATGATGGGCGGAGGCGCTGTTGTGGGGATGATACCTCAAGGCCTTCCGTCTTTGAACGTTCCGAAAATTGATTTTAATATTATCACGCATCTATTACCCTATGCAGCCATTATCTCCCTCCTGGGATTTATGGAGGCCATTTCTATTGCCAAGGCCATGGCCGGTAAAACAGGACAAAGGATAGATCCAAACCAGGAACTTATTGGTCAGGGTCTGGCCAACATATTTGGCGCGTTTGGGAAAAGCTACCCGACATCAGGTTCATTTTCCAGGTCGGCCGTGAATCTTCAGGCAGGCGCTGTTTCGGGGCTTTCCAGTGTATTTACCAGTTTGACTGTTGTTATTGTGCTCATGTTTTTCACACCGCTACTTTATCATTTGCCACAATCGGTTCTTGCTGCTGTTATTATGATGGCGGTAATCGGGTTGGTAAATATTTCAGGATTTGTGCATGCCTGGAGGGCCCAATGGTATGACGGGGCTATTTCCATTATTACTTTTGTCTGTACGCTTGCTTTCGCACCACACCTGGACAAGGGAATCATGATTGGAGTACTTCTTTCGTTAATAGTATTTCTATATAAAAGTATGAGGCCTTCAGTGGCCTCTTTAGTCAGAGTTGACGATCATTCTTTTCGGTGTGTAACAACACATGGTCTCAAGGAGTGCGAATATATTTCCATGATTCGTTTTGATGGCCCGCTTTTTTTTGCCAATGCCAGCTATATTGAAGACAAAATTATGGAGATCATGCTTAAAAAAGAAAACTTGCGACATATTATTATTGTATCTAACGGGATTAATGATATTGATGCATCAGGGGAAGAGACTTTATCTTTGCTTATAGACAGGATAAGAAGTGCCGGTATTGAAGTTTCCATGAGCGGTGTTAATGAAACCCTTGTAAACGTGTTCAGGCGTACGCATTTCACTGAAAAAATTGGCACAAATAACATCTATCCGACAATGGAAGATGCGATTGCTAATATTTATAAAAAAGCACATAAAGGCATCGAAGATGGCCAATGTCCTCTAATGGTGCCCCCATATGCTATTTCAAAATAATCGAAGAAAAGGAGAATAAGATGTCTATTATCAATATATTCAGCGGCACTTTTTGTAATAAAAGCGCTTTTATCCGCGCGATTCAAGAAGGCGGCAAAATCAGTCTCATTACAGATAAGGAAATTATAGCTGAAGCAGGCAGGCTCTCAGGTATAGCGGAAACCAAAATCGAGCGGGCATTTTTTGCAAAGACCTCGGTGTTCAACAAATTTACCCATGAAAGGGAGCGTTCTATTGCATATTTACGGCTTGCGATTGCGCAGATGCTTTCAGGCGATAACCTTATTTTTGAAGGCTTTGCCGGCAGTCTTATTCCAAAAGACATTACTCATGTGCTTCGGATTTGTCTGATTGCAGACAAAAAAAATAGAATTTTACTTGCATCCAAAGAACTGAATATTTCAGAAAATGAAGCCGGTAAAATTATTCAAAAGCAAGACGAAAATAGTGCCTATTGGATTCATAAACTTTTTCGCCTAAACGATCCATGGGATATATCCCTTTATGACATGGTATTTCCTATGGATAAAACAAATATCGATGAGGCAGCTACTCTCGTTAAGGAAAATTTTGCCAAAGATGCGCTTAATATAACAGATCGTTCGAAACAGGCAGTTTTGGATTTCCAGCTTGCGTCCAAAGTTGAAGGTGCTCTTGCCAAAGAGGGGCATAACGCCGATGTAAATGCCGCAGACGGCAAAATTATACTTACTATCAACAAGCATGTTCTTATGCTGAGCCGGCTTAAGTCAGAGCTGAAAAGCATTGCAGAAAAAGTCCCTGAGGTCAGGTTGGTTGAAACAAAGATTGGGTCGGATTTTCACCAAACAGATATCTATCGGAAATACGATTTTGAAACACCTTCAAAAATTCTGCTTGTTGACGATGAGCGTGAGTTTGTACAGACTCTTTCCGAGCGTTTACTCATGCGGGATATGGGTTCTGCTGTGACCTATGATGGTAAGGGCGCACTTGAAATGGTTAAAAAGGATGAGCCAGATGTTATGATTCTGGATCTCAAGATGCCGGGAATTGACGGCATTGAGGTTTTGCGCAGGGTAAAGAAAACACAACCGGAAATTGAAGTCATTATCTTAACCGGTCATGGTTCCGATGCTGATAGAAAAGTGTGTATGGATCTTGGTGCCTTTGCATACCTTCAAAAACCGGTTGATATTAATGCTCTGAGCGATACTATCAGGAATGCAAATAAAAAAATTCGCCAAAGCAAGAACAAAAACACCGGCGATTAAATCATCATTGATGAGAAATGGGGTTGCTATAGATTGTCACATAATAAATTTCACAAGGTCAGAGAGACGAGATAACACCTCCGACCGATAACGCAGTGAAATTATTTATGTGACGGTCTATAAATTCCAAAGT
>JASFBJ010000325.1 GCA_030149585.1 Desulfobacterales bacterium
TCTAAGTTTTACAGCCTTTTTTAAGCCGGTCAATAATACATTCGCTGATTTTTTCAGCTGATTTGCCAAATAGTTGATCCATGTCAATCAGCTCAAGATAACTCTCCTGCCAGCTGATATTATTTTCCTGTACAATATTTTTAATATGCTCATATTTTCCGCCAAGAGCCTTGATCTTAATATTAAGGCTTACCTGATCCTTGAATTTAATGTTCAGCAAAAGCAGATATTCAATATTACCTGTGCCCACAGGAGAATTGGAAATTGCCGGAATAACGATTATGCTCCGTCCGTCTTTGCGACCCTTGCCAATATAAACATTACCTTTTTGAATAATAATCCGTTTTGTTCCTTTTAAAGTAAAATCAGTTTCCACCCTTGATTTTAAAGGCGCAAGCTCTCCTGTTTTTTTAATCAATTTAATGCTGGTTTTTTCATTTGGTTCCCCCAAAAGGTTCAGGCCCTCAATCCGGTATAATATGGCTCCTTTGATTTCCTCAATAATACCCTGTAAATTTTTCATTACAATGATATTCCGGTTAATCAACTGGGATATCCGAATGCCATACTCTTCAATGGCTCTAAAAAGAATACCATCCACCTTCCCGCTGATGCGGCTGGTGCCGACGGTTACTGTTTTTGCCTGATGCTTGATGGCGTCAACCGGCCTGGACATGGCATTAATTGAATTACCTAAATATTCAAAAAAGGTGTTCAGCATATTTAGAGCAGTTCCCTTTTTTCCAAAATCCAGCTCAAAATCAGCTACAGGGAGCCGGCCTGCCATATATTTACAAAGCAGGGTCAAATCAGAAGCCAGAGCAATGGCTGAGGGCAGGTTAATCTCATTTTTTTTAAGGCGAAATTCATTATAAAACAGGGCAATCTTTTCTCTGAAGGATTTTTCCAGAATAACTTCATAGATATCCATATTTTTTGCAGCATATTGATCCAGACTTGTTTTAAGATCCTGCTGAAAATTATATAAAAAGCTTGAACCCGCGTTAATTGCCAGGGCTGCGTAATAACCCCAGATATGGCCCACCAGAGTATTTAAAATCGGGGCAAGATGCTCACTGATAGCCGGCACATGAAATATATTTTCTGCATATGGCTCAAACCTGTTTTCCCCTTCATCCGCAATTACAAGGACTGTGGCTTTATGTGCATTGAATATAGCCGTGTCTTTAATAATATCTCTGATAACCGTCTCTTTAGTGCCGGCAGCGCAAATAATGATTAAAGGTTCCGAAGAAAGGTCAATATGCTTTTTATCCTCCACAAAATCAGATGATATGGTTTTATAGCAAAGTTCACTTAACTTAATCCTGATTTCATCAGCAGAAGCCTTATTGGGGCCGCTTCCCACAGCAGCCCAGTAAATCTTTGTTGCTGAAAGACGTTTGGCAGACACTTCGATGTTCTCTTTAGTGGCGAGAACCGTGCGCATTTGAGCTGGAATTGCAAGCAAATCTTTAATCTCATCTGAAATAAATTGAGGGCCGCGGCGTTTGGTGAGTTCCGCTATTTTAAGACCTGTAATGGCGCCGGCAATGATCTGGGAGTAAAACGCTTTGGTAGATGCCACAGACATTTCAATATCACGGCCACTGCTGGTATAAATCACACCATCGACTTTAAAGGTAAGATCGGAATCACGGCGGTTGACAATGGCCAGGGTATGGGCGCCTCTGGCTTTTACCATATCCACAGTCCGGTTGGTGTCAGTGGTGGTGCCGGACTGACTGATGGCTATTATTAAAGAATCGGCCATAGCATCCTTTGGATCGGTTTCTTTAAGAATGAATCCACTGAGCTCCGATGATTTCATGGCGCAGACCTGAATTTCCGGATTATCCAGGTAATAGTTCAAGATGTTGGAGCAGGCTAAAGCTGCAACTCCTGCAGTTCCCTGGCCCATAAAAAAGATGCGTTTAATGGAAGGGTGGCTGATATCATTTCCAGATAAAACATTTGCTAAAGATGCGGGAAAAGAGTTTTTGTTCAGTTGAATCATATACTGCCTGGTTGCCGAATCTTTTATTTTCCAGCGGTTTTGCAGGGTTTTTGCAACAGAATCAGGTGATTCGGAAATCTCCTTTAAAAAATAGTGGGGGAAATCCTGGCGGTCAATATCTCTGGATGTAATTTCTGTCTGCTTAATGTCTTTTTCGCTAAGCATAATTGGAGATTTATCATAGTACATGGCCTGGATGCCGTCTAAACCACCTTTGGAGTCTTGATCCAAAATAAAAATCTGTCCCTGGGTAGGGCCATTTTTACCATCAACGATTTTTTCTCCGTCCAGTTTCAGGAAAAGACGGGTTTCTTCTATAAAACCGTAAACTTCAGAGGCAGGCATATAGTGATCAGCAGCAAGTCCGATAAATACAGCCTGGCCACTGCCCTTTTGAGCAAGAAAAAATTTGCCGGGAGCCAGATCAGTATGCATGGCAATGGCATGTGATCCTTCAAAATCATTAACCGCCAGACGAAAAGCTTCTGCTATATCAAATCCCTGCTGAATATAGGTTTCAATCTGCAGTGGAATAATTTTGGTGTCAGTGTTGATTATAGCTGGTATTAAGCAATTATTTTTTTCATAACTTTCTTTTAATTCCAGATAATTATCAATATCTCCGTTAAGACAGGCGTGAATGATGCCATTTTCTTCAGGGCTTTTGCCATCAAGGGCATTATCCACTGGATGGCAGTTGGGTTCGGTAATGGCGCCCACTGAAGCCCAGCGGGTATGAGAAAAAATGGTATGATAAAGATTTGGGAAATCAACCAGGATCTGTAAAATCGAATCATTTTGAACCTGTTTTCTGAGAAAATTGATATTATCTCCCAAACCTCCAATTTCAGCAGCGACTTTATATGTTATGGTTATAGCTGTGGCTTTACTGTTATCCCTTGCTTTAGTATTATGGATACTGATTCCCTGGTTTATAAGAGTGCCTGAGTTAAGTCTGTCGGCTAGTTTATTTGCCAGGTGGTTTTCTGTAAGAGCATGTTGAAAATTCGCATACTCTTTGTTGCTCAGGATAAATAATAATGAGATGCCGGCTGAATCCCGTCCCCGAACTTCCAGGCGGTCAATACTATTAAAAACAGCGTTAATTTTTTTAAAAATAGTGATTGCTGCCGAAGACAGGGCTGAATCTTTTTGGTGTGCTAAAATTTTTGTTTTTTCCAGATTGGCGAGTATTTCTGTTGATAAACACCAGTTTATATCTTTTAAATCTTCCAGACGATTAGAGATCAGTTCTACTGTTTCAGTATCCAGAAAGCCCATTTGTTGTTCCAATAGACGGCTTTCGCGGGTAATTATTTTTGTCAGTTGATCAGCCAGGGCTTTCAGATCTGTTTGAATCTGTTTATTTTTGAAGATTATTTTAAAAAAGTCTGTTTTTTTCAAATCCCACATATGTTGTGAAAGCGCATTAATGGCAGGTTGCCCACCCAGAAAATGATCATTTAGATTTATATCAGGGTCATAACCATGAGCGGCAATTTTTCCAACCATCTGTTTAAGTTTTAAAATATCTACACTTTTTGGAGAGGGCTCTTTATGCTTCACTGCAATCAAACCTGATAACCCGCAGCCAAAACAGGTATATTGTAAAGGAAAAATACAGATGGAATTTTCAGGAATACCAGCCGGATTGCGGCCGATATATATTCGGCCAACTATATCAAAAACAGGTATATGAAAAAATTGCTTAACAGGTATGATTTTTAGAAATTTTGATAAAATATTTTTAATTTGCATATTTTTATCCATAATTAGATTTAAGTGTTTAAAATTATATTTTATATTTTGATTATAGGCGAACACTTTTGTTATTTTGTCAAAGCAAAAAAAA
>JASFBJ010000326.1 GCA_030149585.1 Desulfobacterales bacterium
GTTCCCAGGCAAATCTTTTGACTGCACAAGACGGCAGATAATCTTTGATTGCAGATAGTTATACTGGGTGATCGCCAGGTCACCCAGACAAATTATTGGTTTCCCGATCCGATATTTTTTTTTTGAAGGGCAATAATCCCTCCTTGACTTGATTTCCGTGGTTTAGTCTTTTCACTCCGGTATTTGAAATTATTATCAATTTTTCTTTGAAAAACTGTTTTTTTACTTGACAGATATATAATTATGGGTTTTTATCCCAGAAAGTGGTAAAAAGTGGGTCTTTTTGGGGAAATGCTAAATGTTTCGGTCAAGTTCCTATCATACAATCGATCAAAAAGGGCGCGTTAATATTCCCATCAGGTTTCAGGATGTAATTAAAGCCAGTGGCGGAGAAGGTATTATGGTATCCAGGATGGACTCGTGTCTCTTTGCCTATACCCTTTCAGAATGGAATAAGATTGAAAACCGCATCCTGGCTACCCCTGAAAAAAGTGATTATTTCCGCCGTTTCATAAGAATTTTTATCGGCGGAGCTGCTGAATGTAATTGCGATAAACAGGGCAGAGTTCTGATTCCACTCCCCTTAAGACAATATGCTCAACTTGAAAAAGAGATCGTCCTGGTTGGAGTGCTCACCCGTTTTGAAATCTGGTCCAGAGAAAGATGGGATAAAGAAAATGAACTTCAGGAAGAGGATCGTAAAGAGGAGAGTTTTAAAAAAGAACTTTCAAAAGTAGGTCTTTAAAGCCATGCCATATCGTCATATGACAGCCATGCGTTCTGAAGCCGTGGCCTTTCTCAACTGCCGGCCAGGCAAAATATATGTTGATGGTACGCTTGGTGGCTCCGGGCATGCTGCTCTAATTTGTGAAAAAATAATGCCCGACGGTCTTTTTATCGGCATTGATCAGGATCAGGCTGCTATTAAAAATGCTAACAGCGTTTTAAAATCTTACCAGACTATAATTCGCTTATTTCATGGCAATTTTACGAATCTGCCTGATTATCTGGAACAATTGGAAATTGCCAAAGTAGATGGAATTTTACTTGATCTGGGGCTTTCTCAGCATCAATTGGACGCTAGCGGCCGAGGTTTTAGCTTTTTGAAGGATGAACCATTAGATATGCGCATGGATATGCGCACAACAGTCACGGCTAAAGATCTGGTGAATTCGCTTGGACAAAAAAAACTGGCGGATTTATTTTTTAATTTTGGCGAAGAGCGCAGATCACGGGCTATAGCTGGCCAGATTATTATCGCAAGAAAAAAAGCTCCAATTGAATCCAGTCTCCAACTGGCTGAAATTGTTAAAAAAGCAATACCCGTGAACAGCTATGCCAGACAAAAAATTCACCCGGCAACCAGGGTGTTTATGGCTCTTCGAATTGCTGTTAATAAGGAGCTGGAAAAACTTGAGCAATTTTTAGATTTGGCGATTGATCTTTTAAATCCAAAAGGACGGCTTTGTGTATTGGCATTTCACTCACTTGAAGATCGCATTATTAAACAAAAATTTGTCCTTTGGCAAACAGAGTGTATCTGCCCTAAAAGTTTTCCCCAATGCATTTGCAATCATCAAAAAACAGCCAAGCTGATTACAAAAAAAGTAGTGCGCCCTTCAAAATCTGAAGTGCAAAATAATCCAATGGCCAGAAGCACCAGGCTAAGGGCTATTGAAAAATTATAATATATTTTCTCAATTTTTACAGCTATTCTTAATAAATTCGAATAATTAAATGGCTCAAAAAAAGAACATAAAAAATCGTGCAACCTCTAAACCTTCATCCCTGGTCTGGATCATGCTGATTTTGCTGATCATGGGTGAATTTTTCCTTTACGCCTGGTCCAGGGTGCAGTGTACCAGAATGGGATATGAGATAACCAGAGAAGAAAATAAATATAAAAACCAGATGAATATGAGGAATAATTTGCAAATTGAACTATCCCGCTTAAAATCGCCCAAGCGGATTTCACTCATTGCTAAAACAAGGCTTGGCCTTATAAGGCCGGCTCCAAAACAGACTGTTATTATCCGATGAAATTTGACAATCATAAACAAATATCCCGCAGAGCCGCTATTATAGGCATAATGTTTGCCGGGCTTTTTATTATGATAGGCATTCGGGTGATATTTTTGCAAACTGTTCAAGGGCCCTGGTTATCAAAAAAGGCAGCCAATCAATATGAAAAATCAGTTATAATTCGAGGTAAGCGTGGAATAATTTTCGATGCAGCTCATCGTGAGATGGCTGTCAGCATTCAGGCAACTTCGCTGGCCGCCTATCCAGGCCGGATTAAAAATAAAAACGAGGCTGCCCGCAAATTATCAAATATCTTAAAAATACGTTTTAAAAATCTGCGACGTAAATTAGAGACAGGGCGTTCTTTTGTCTGGCTAAAGCGTCAGGCCACGCCACGTCAAGTCCAGGCAGTTAAGGCTTTAAACCTTAAAGGAATTGGTTTTATACCGGAATTCAACCGGTTTTATCCTAATAAAACCCTGGGCGCTCAAGTTTTGGGATTTTCAGGAATAGATGGACGTGGTCTGGAAGGTCTTGAATTTTATTATAATGCATATTTAAAGGGATCTGAACGTAAAATTCGAGTTTTAACTGATGCCCTTGGCCGGCAATTTGACACAGGACAGACAAATGCCAATGGTTTAGGCGGCAATAACATAATTTTGACGATTGATGGTAATATTCAATATATTACAGAAACAGCCCTGGAGGAAGCAGCCAAAAAATATAATGCCGAGTCCGGGATTGCAATAGTAATGGCTCCTGCCACTGGCGCAATTTTGGCTATGGCTCATTATCCATTTTTTAATCCAAATGCTTTTAATAGTTTCAGCAGGGATAGATGGCGCAACAGATCTATTACCGATTCTTTTGAACCTGGTTCCACCATGAAAATTTTCAGTGCAGCAGCAGCCCTTGATTCTGGAATTTGTGATCCAAATACAATTTTTTATTGTGAAAACGGAGAATACAGAATCGGTCGCAATATAATTCATGATACCAAGCCTCATGGCTGGTTATCAGTACAGCAGATAATTAAAGTTTCCAGTAATATAGGAACTGTCAAGGTCGCGGAAAAAGTCGGGGGCCGGTCATTATATAATTTATTTAAAAAATTTGGTTTTGGAAATAAAACCGGCGTTGACTGTCCCGGAGAATCCACCGGCAGTCTATCATTTTATAATAAGTGGTCAAATATTGATAAAGGGACAATTTCCTTTGGCCAGGGGGTTTCGGTATCAGCCCTGCAACTAACCTCAGCTGCTGCCGCCATTGCCAATGACGGGATTCTTATGAAACCTTATCTTGTGCAAGCCATTACTGATCAAAACGGACGTTTAATCCAAAATTTTTCACCACAAAAAATTCACCAGGTGATTTCAGCACGGACTGCAAGAGATTTAAAGCGAATCATGGAAACAGTGATGACTGAAGGCGGCACAGGCGTTTTGGCAGCCCTTGAAGGCTATACGGTTTGCGGTAAAACAGGTACGGCTCAAAAAGTTTCAACTCATGGTGGTTACTCAAAAGATAAATATATAGCCTCTTTTTTAGGATTTGCTCCTGCAAAGAAACCGGAAATTGTTATTCTTGTCATTCTGGATGAGCCGAAAAAAGAGCATTACGGCGGTATTGTTGCAGGCCCGGCATTTAAAAAAATTGCTCATCAAACCTTGCAATATCTTAATTTTACACCTCTCAGGCAAAAAAAGCATCAAAGGGTTTTAGCTGAAAATGAGGTTAGCGGATGAAGCTGTCTTATTTAATTCAGGCAATCAATAAATCGCTTGGCCCTGATTTGAAAATACTGCCAGAGCATAAAATATTACCAG
>JASFBJ010000097.1 GCA_030149585.1 Desulfobacterales bacterium
CATTAAACTCCTTATGACGCTTTCGGCTAACTACAATATATGGGTAACTGTTTTCTTTGAGCCATTTAATATTATCTTCAGTAGCAATCCCGGCATCCATTACTATAGTCGCTTTTGATGATTCAAACAGATCAGGGGATATCTTTTTTCTTTCCAGCTCCTTAATCATTTTTGCCAATGTTGATGGTTCACTTACATTACCTTCAAATACTTTGCTGCGTTTTGGAAAGCCGCTGCTGTTAAGCACAAGGGCCAGCCCTTTCAAGGTAGTACTTTTATGTCATAACATGCTAAAAGAACAGTAAATATTTGCGCCAATGCTTTAATGGCAATAAGCGAAACCATTTTGTCTTTTCTTTATCACTTTAGATCTGGGGGTTTCTTATTCTAATATTAACACAAAAATGTTTGCCGGATTTATGAGTAACCTAAAATTCCTTTTTATTACAATTAATTAGCATGAGTGTAGTACTACCTTGAAAGGGCTGGCACAAGGGCTAAAGTTACCAAAGGGCAATCTGAACGTTTTTCTTTGGAATGTCCGCGTTTCCCCAGCTTATTTGCTTTACCGCTCCCTTCAAAATAAGTGTTGGTAAGATCATAAAGAGTTATTGTCTCTTGAAAACCAAATAGATTTTTTTCTTGTAAGTATAGATGGTTTTCTATGGCTTCTTTATTATTAAGGAGCTGATCAGAAATTTTATACATTTGGTATAGATTAATCTTGTTGAAATCATAATCAATTAATTCACCCAGTCCTGAAACATTCTGAAGCCGGTAATGAGTTGCCAGTTCACTGCCTGGTTGACACATACGGCCTATTATTGTACCGGTTGCTGCTGCGAGCTGAGGGCCATTGAATCCCAGGGCTTTTAGTTCTTCACCAAGTTTTAAAAAATCAAACGCTTCCAGCGCCACATATTCACAGCTTACACTGCGTGGTCTGAGCATTTCCAGGCTGTCAACATCTACCTTTCGGTAGTCCGGCTGATCATTTTCGACTTTATTTTTGTGCTGTGTTTGAATAATCGGCACTGGTTCAGTTAAATAGGTAATTCAATTATATCAATAGGTTATAGCGACTTATGGTAAATGACATAGTTGGTATAACTATTTGTTTTAACAGGCATAATCCGCTAATCTGCGTCTTTTTTACCTATTCAACTGAACCAGTGCTCGTTCCTTAGTATTTAATAACATTTATTGACCTGTATAAAATTTATATTATAAGATTCAATAGAATTCAATGTTTTCAAGGAAAGATTCCAGACACTGGTATGTAAATGAACAAGATAAAACAAGTGACGGGCGCTATTGGTCGCCGGACTATCAGATCAAGTATTTATCTGCTGGATCTTTGTGCCTTTGCTTACCGAATTTTGATTCAGATCCTCACTCACCCGACTGTTGGAAGAAGGCTGGTCAGCAAAGTCGTAATTGAACAGATCTATTATACCGCTGTTCAGGCCTTGCCGATTATCATTCCAGCTGCTTTAATTATCGGCACTATGCTTATTTTTAGATTTGACATGCTGGAAGGCCAGTTTGATTTTGGAAAAACAGTTGTTTTTTTGCTTGTCAGGGAGATAGGGCCAATGATTACCGCCTTGCTGGTAATTTTAAGATCAGCCACCGCAATAACCGTTGAAATAAGCTATATGCAGACCTTTCATGAAATAGATGCTTTGGAAATGGCTGGTCTGGATCCATTAAGAATCGTTTGCATCCCCCGGCTTGTGGGGATTACTACGGCAATTTTATTTTTATTTGTGGTATTTGATATAGTGGCGATAGTTGGTGGCTATACTGTTGTCTGGCTGACAACATATATCTCCATGGAAGGATTCTTTAGTCAAATCGGCAAGGCAATTACCATAACTGATATTTTGGTAGGTATTATTAAAGCTATGTTTTTTGGAATTATAATAACTATAATCTGTTTATACCGCGGCTTTGAGAAAAAAAAGCTGATTACCCAAATACCTGTGGCCACTTCAAAGGCTGCGGTTGAATGTTTTTTTTATTGCCTTATAGTTAATCTTTTTATTTCAGCTCTTTTTATTATGACATAGGAGTTTTATTTGATATGTCCAAAGTAAGCTTGATTGAATTATCAGATTATTCTATAATTATTGATGGTGCGAAAGAAGGTATTAATGATTTCTATTTTACTTTGGCTCCAGGGGATGTGTGCTCTATAGATGCTGATTTACAGGATGATGCTTACGGCTTTTTAAAAGCTCTGGCAACCTTAATATATCCCTTAAAAGGAATTTATCGTTATAATGGAGAAAAACTGGATTTCTCTGATTATCGCAACCTGCTTTCTACAAAAAGAAAAATAGGATATATTGCTTATGATGCAGCTATGATCAGTAATTTAACGGTTCGCCAGAATTTATTACTGGAACGGTTCTTTTTTGAAAATAGACTGGATATTGATCTGACTGAAACTGTAAAAGAGATGTGCGATAATTTTGGTCTTATAGATAAACTGGATGTCAGCCCGACGCAGCTTAACAGCATTGATCTTCAAATGGCGATTTCCATTCGGGAGTTAACCAAATCGCCGGAGGTGATTTTGCTGGATCGGCCGGAAGATTTTATTGGTCATGCCAGATTTGACAGGCTGTTTCGATTTTTTCAAAAAATGGTTAAAAAAGGAATGACGGCTGTGTTTAATTCATATAATACTGAATTTATAGATGAATTTGCAACCCGAAAAATCGTAATTCATGATCACGGTCTGACGTCGGTTTTACCATAAGCGTTTAATATGGATGTTGAATTTAACAGAATTGAAAGAAGTGTTGGAGTATTTGTAATCGGCATATCGGTTTTGCTGATGATAATGGTTATTATCATTGGCCGTGGTAAAGACTGGTTTGAAAATTCGATTATTTATTACACCACCTTTAATGAAAGCTATAATTTAAAAGAGGGCTCAGATGTTAAACTTTCTAAAGCTGATATTGGAAAAATAAATAAGATAACCCTGGTTAAAGATAAGGTTAAAATCAAGCTGTCCATTCTGGAAAAATACTCTTCCAGAATCAGGCAGAATACTTTCGCTATTGTGGATAGCCCGACGTTTATCGGCTCAGAATATATTTCTATTCTTCCCGGAAGCCAAAGCGCCCCTCTGATTCCCCCAAAAGGTGAAATTGCTTCAAAGGCAAAAAGAACGCTTAGTGATTTTTTAACAGAATTTCAGGTGGAAAAGACTGCCAAAATGGTGGTTGAAACTGTGCAGGAAATAGCTTGCCTGGTTGATGAAATCAGGGAACCAAACGGCCCTTTTTTTAGCGCTCTAAAAAATATTAATAAAACTGCTATTAACCTGGAAAAAATTACAGGAGAAATGCAGGCTGGTTATGGTTCAGCCGGTACTTTTTTAAAATCAGGAGAGCTGGTGGACTCTATTTTCAACAAATTGGACAGGCTGGGAGAAATTTTGGAGAGCATTAAAATCGCCTCTCAAAAAGCTCCGCTGGTAATGGACAAGGTTGGTAATAATCTGGATTTAATTAAAGATGTCGGGGGCGGGCTGAATCAGAGAGTGGCTCATATTAAAAAAATTCTGGATGAAGTAGCTATTGCTGTTGAAACCTTAAAGGAGATACTGAATAATTTAAAGCAGGGCAGTGCAGAGGTGCCGGTTATGATTCATTCTACTAACCAGGGAATTGACGAGATTCGTGATGGTGTGGAAAATATCGACAAGGTAGTTAAATCCCTGCAAAATAATTTTTTGATTCATCCCAACCTGCCGCCTGAGCCGGTTGGTCAAAATACTGATGCCGGCTTGAGGGAATAGCCTTTTTAAGCACTATATCCGGCTGCCGCTCCAACGCAGTTTCGCCTTTAAAATATCAAAATAATCCTGATCCTGCATTGCGATCATTTGGACTGGATGAAGACTTTTTTCAATAATGATTATATCCCTGTCGTCTATTGCCAGTCCTTTTTGACCGTCAAAGGTTAGCATGATATCAGATGATTTTTCAGCCAGCCTGATTTTGACAACAGATGTCTGGGGCACTATCAAAGGACGATTGGTTAAGGTAAATGGGCAAATAGGGGTTAAGAGAATGCCTGGTACTGCTGGATGAATGATTGGCCCACCAGCTGCAAGTGAGTATGCTGTGGAACCGGTGGGAGTGGCTATAATTAAGCCGTCCGCCCGGTAATCGGTTAAATGTCGTCCATTAATAAATGTTTTAATATGGGCCAGACGGGCTAAAGCACCCTTGTTAATTACCAGGTCATTGAGAACGGTTTCCGCAGCCCTGGGTTTGCCTTTCCTGGAAACTTTTACTGTGAGACGCATTCTGGATATTATTTGGAATTTTGTTGTCAGGATGGTTTTGGCTATTGAATACAGTTTATCAGCCTCAGTTTCAGCTAAAAACCCGACTTCACCAAATTTTATACCCATGACAGGAATTTTTTGGTCGCCGATCCAGCGTACAGCGCTTAAAAATGTGCCGTCACCGCCTAATACAAATACACAAAAAAGGTTTTTTGGAGCTTGAGTCGGAACCTGAGTCTGAGCCTGAGCCTGAAATTGATTTTTTTCACCAATATCTGACCCATTGCATGGGTTTTCTTTTTTGCAAACCGCATGTCCCTGCTGGATGAGCCATTTCTCAAACTCTGTGGCCTGCCTGGCTGCGAGTTTGTCGCGTTTTACAACAAGTCCTATGGTTTTCATAATATATGCAGAGCTGTTCTATTTAATTTTTTTTAAGGCTGATTTTTTTTTTAGGCCACTTTAAACGAAAAAACGTTTAGCTGTTGATGTATGCAATCATGGATGATATTTTTTAAAAATTAAACTGGCATTGGTTCCACCAAAGCCAAATGAGTTGGTCATGGCATATTCAATTTTTTTATGACGGGCTTTATTCGGAACATAATCCAGATCACATTCTTCACCTGGATTATCCATATTTATAGTGGGCGGAATAATGCTGTTTTTTATGGCCAAAGCTATGAATGCAGACTCAATGCCTCCGGCGCCTCCCAGTAAATGGCCGGTCATTGATTTGGTGGAGCTTATTGCAATATCCTGAGCTGAACTATTAAACACTTTTTTTATAGCTCTTGTTTCAAAAAGATCATTAAGCTGGGTTGACGTGCCATGGGCATTTATATAATCAATCTGATTATTAGAAATACCGGCGTCATCGATAGCAGCCTGCATACAGCGGGCTGCGCCGTCACCGTCAGGCGAAGGTGAAGTCATGTGATAACCATCTCCACTCATACCAAAACCGCTTATTTCAGCATATATTTTTGCGCCTCTCTCAAGAGCTCTTTCAAGGGTTTCCAGTATTAAAATTCCACTGCCTTCACCAACCACAAAGCCGTCCCGATCTTTGTCAAAAGGGCGGGATGCTTTTTGCGGCTCATGATTACGGGTGGAAAGAGCCTTCATAGCGTTAAAACCTGCGATGCAAGTGGGGCTGATCACCGATTCCATACCACCTGTTATCATTATATCCGCCTTGCCATGTTTTATTGAATTAAATGCCTCCCCTACTGCGTGAGCGCCTGCGGCGCAGGCAGTGGCAATAGAGACATTCGGACCTTTGGCGTTAAAATAGATTGAAATCATTCCAGGAGCCATATTGCCTATCAACATGGGAATAAAAAAGGGGCTTACCCGTTTAGGCCCTTTCTTCTCGATTACACGGCAGGTGTTCTCAAGAATTGAAAGCCCCCCCAGGCCGCAACCGGTAATAACGCCTGTTCGATTAGCCAGAGTATCATCAATATTCAGTCCGCAATCTTCAATCGCCAGGCGGGTTGCGGCCAGACCAAGTAAAATAAAGCGTTCCAGCCGTTTAGCATCTTTTTTTGTGACAAAGTCCACTGGTAAAAAATCTTTTACCTCAGCTGCTATTTTTGTTTGAAACATGGTTGAATCAAAATGAGTAATCTTACCTATTCCTGATTGGCCGGAACAAAGTGCATCCCAGGTTTCATAAGTTCCAATACCAAGCGGTGTGACTAAACCTATACCTGTTATGACTACTCTTTGTTCCAAGAATTTTCTCCCCTAATATATATTTTTTCAGATTTATAAAAATTTTTAGTGTAAATTAACATAAGTATAAGCATCTTTTACAGAGACCAGGGTTTCAGCATCTTCATCAGAAATATCAATATCAAACTCTTCTTCCATGGACATAATTAATTCCACAAGATCCAGAGAGTCCGCACCTAAATCATCTACAAAGGATGCTTCCGGAACGACTTCTTCAATATCCACACTTAATTTTTCAGCTATAATCTTTCTTACCTTATCTTCAACAGACATCAACTTTCTCCTTTCACATGTACATTCCGCCAGAGACATGAATCACCTGGCCGGTAATATAATCCGCTCCTTTTGAAGCTAAAAAAATAACTGTTGCTGCAACATCTTCCGGCTGGGCCGCCCGTTTTAATGGAATCCGGCTGAGCATGGCTTCTTTGGCCTTGTCTGTCAGATTCCTTGTCATATCAGTGGCCACATAACCTGGTGCCACTGCATTAACAGTAATATTGCGGGAAGCCAGCTCTTTTGCAGCGGCTTTGGTCAGACCGATAATTCCGGCTTTGGAAGCCACATAATTTGCCTGACCCGGATTGCCGCTGACACCAACGTTTGAAGAGGGGTTAATAATACGGCCATAACGCTGCTTCATCATGGGTTTTGCGGCAAATTTCATACAGTTAAACGTGCCTTTTAAATTAACATCAATTATTTTGTTCCACTGCTCTTCTTTCATTCGAACCAGCAGTCCATCGCTGGTTATTCCAGCATTATTGACCAGAACATCCAGACGTCCTGTGGTGTCAACCACTTTTTTTAAAAATTGGGCAACTTCTTTTTCTTTTGCTACATTGACCTTTAGAAAGGTTGCCTTTCCTCCGGCTTTTTCAACCATTTTTCCTGTTTCGGCTGCACTGGATTTTTCTGAATGATAATTAAAGAACAGATGGGTGCCTGGTTTGGCAAAGGCTAAACAGATAGCCCTGCCAATACCCCTTGACCCACCAGTGACAACAACGGTTTTTTCAATCTTGCCGGTCATATTAATCCTCAAATATGAATTTGCTGACCAAATCCATATCCTTAATCAGATTTTGGCAGCTCTGAATCATTTCAGAATATGAAATAGTCTCTAAAAATTTCATTGCATCTCTGGTTTTAAAAATTGCGCTGCCAAAAATAATTTTGGTGATATTTTGACAAACTATCTGGGCAACGTCATTGCTGAAAATTCTGGACATGGCACAAAATTTTTCAGCTTCTGGATTACCGGCTTTTGTCAGAGTCTGAGCCTTTTCAGCCAGGCCGGCGCCTACTTCCAAAAAGGTTATTATATCAGCTAATAAAAACATCACATATTGTTTGCGGGTTAAACGGTTGTCATGTGCCAGTGTGATTGTCCTGTTAAGGGCTCTTGCAGCTAAAGCAAGATATTTTGCTCCAATTTCAAAATTTGCCTCAGCAAGATTTTCCATCTGAACTGCCAGGTCTTCATAAAAGCCGCCCTTGGTTTTCCTGGTTTTTTTCCAGCGAAAAGTACTGATGATATTTTGCTGGATTTCGCTGGTGCCTTCATAAATGCTTGTGATTCTGACATCCCGTTTTATTTTTTCCACCTGGTATTCATGTATATAGCCATATCCGCCCAAAGCCTGAATGGCAGCATCGGCAGCCAGGTTAGCAGCTTCGGTTGCAAAAAGCTTGGCAATCGAGCCTTCTACTTGAAAATCTTCACCGGTTTCATCCAGTTTCAGGCCAATTTTGTCAATATAAGCTTCTGCCGCAGCTATTTTAACAATATGTGGAATAATCAGCTTGTGGGTATAGCCCTGTTTGGAAGAAAGAGGTGTGCCAAACTGAATTCGTTCCTTGGCATAAGAAATGGCAATTTCAAGCGCGGCCTGAGCGCCTCCAAGAGCCATTGAAGCAACCATCAGGCGGGTATAGCCAAACACCTTATTGGCCTGTTTTAACCCAAGACCTGGAACTTCGCCAATCAGATGATCAGCTGGAATAATAACATCCGAAAATGAGAGGGGCGAAGTATTAGATGCCCTGATGCCATGTTTTTCCTCACTTTTACCCTGTTCAAAGCCTTTTATGCCTTTTTCAACAATAAAAAAGGCAGGCCCCTTTGGAGTTGTTGCAAGCACAGTGACAAAATCCGCATACCCACCAGTTGAAATAAACTGTTTGGTTCCATTTATTTTATAGCTGATAATATTTTCATTATCACCAAATATGGGTTCTGCCCTGGTTTTTAGGGATGCCAGATTGCTGCCTGCCTCGGCCTCGGTAACTGCATAGGCAACAAGCGAATTGCCCTCGGCAATAATACTCAGCCATTTTTCTTTTTGTTTTTTTGTGGCTCCCACGATGATTGGATCAGAACCTAATTGAATAGCAAAAAAAGCGGTTCCCACTCCAATGCAAATTTTACACATTTCCTGAATTACCGCACAGCAATCGCGAGCTCCGCCACCCATGCCTCCAAATTCTTCCGGTATAAAAAGCAGGTGCAGACCGATTTCAGGTCCCATCATCTGCCGGATAATCTCTTCCGGAAAAATCTCATTTTTATCAAATTCAAGAATTTTTTCTTTTGTCAGGAGCTTTTTTTTCAGCCGGCGGATTATTTCAACCACCATCTCTCTGGATTCTGCATCCAGCCCCTGCGAACGACTGGAACTAGCAAATGATGATGCCATTTTTGATTCCTTGTTGATTAGTCTTCATCTACTTTAAGTACAGTTCGACCTTTATATGACCCGCAACTTGGGCACGCATGATGGGGTCGTCTGGCCTCGCCGCAATCCGGGCAGGTAGCCAGAGCAGGCGCTTTCAGCTTTTGGTTTGCGCGCCGCATGTCTCGTTTGGATTTTGATGTTTTCCGTTTTGGTACAGGCATTATAACCTCCTAACTATTTAAATTAATTAATTTATCAAGTAAAATTACTAGTTTGCCAAGCAGGTTCGTCTAGTAATGTAAAAAAAGGATAATGTCAACCCTGTTTTCAGAAAAATTTTATTTGTTTGCTTGAGCAAATATTTTATATGTGGTATTTGGGCACCCTTATATTAATTATTCAAAAATAGTGTATAATTTTTATGGCTCTTATTTTCTCTGTCCCATGCTCTCCTTTGCTCCAACGAGAAAACGAGAGCTTATTTTAGAACCAAAGAGTTTTAGTCGTTGTATTTATTTTAGCGATATTATTTTAAACGGAAAAAATATTTGTTCAGGTTTGCACTAAATAATTATTAATTGCTCTTTTGACCTGGATTTTACTAATTACTTATAGTATTTTTTTTTGAGTAAAACATGAGTAGAAAAGGATTAAATTAATGGAACAAATTATTACCCGGTTTCCGCCGAGTCCCACTGGATATCTCCATGTGGGCGGTGCCAGGACTGCTGTTTTTAACTGGCTTTACGCGCGTCATACAAAGGGCAAGTTTATTTTAAGGATAGAAGATACAGATAAGGTACGTTCCACTAAAGAATCAGTGGATGCAATTTTTGAGGCCCTTGAATGGCTTGGAATTGATTGGGATGAGGGCCCTTTTTTTCAGAGCAAACGCTTGGAAATTTATCAGGAATATATTCAAAAATTACTTGATTCAGGTGATGCGTATTATTGCACCTGCTCACCTGAAAAGATCAAGGTTATGCGTGATAAGGCTCGGTCCACCGGAGGAAAACCCCGGTATGACGGAACATGCAGGCATCTGGATTTAAAAAAAACTGATACAGCTGTGGTGCGTTTTAAAGCACCTTTTACAGGCACAACTATTATTAAAGACGTTATTAAGGGTAATATTCTTTTCCAGAATAACGAGCTGGATGATTTTATAATTGCCCGCAGTGATGGAACTCCCACCTATAATTTTGTAGTGGTTGTGGATGATATAACAATGGGTATTAACACGGTGATCCGCGGGGATGACCATGTAATGAATACTCCAAAACAGATTCTGTTATATAATGCCCTGAACGCGCCCCTGCCAACCTTTGGCCATGTTCCCATGGTGCTTGGTAAAGATCGCAGCAGACTCAGCAAAAGGCATGGCGCAATGTCGGTGACTGTTTATCGGGATATGGGCTATTTGCCGGACGCGCTGATAAATTACCTGGTGCGTCTTGGATGGTCTTTTGGAGACCAGGAGTTTTTTACACGTGCCGAGCTTATAGAAAAGTTCAGTCTGAAAAATATCGGTAAATCAGCCGGGATTTTTGATCAGGATAAACTTCTTTCAATTAATGCCGATCATATCAAAGCTGCAAAGCCCCAAAATCTGGCAAAAAATCTGGTGCCCTTTTTAGAAAAAAAAGGTTTTTCAATTAAAGAGGGACCTTATCTGGAAAGCGTTATTAAAACCTTGAATACCAGAAGTAAAACCCTTGAAGATATGGCCAGGGGCGCTCTGTTTTATTTTCAGGACGAGTTAAGCTATGAGGAAAAAGCTGTAAAAAAATTTTTAAAACCAGTTGCCCTGGAACCGGTTCGCCTGCTGGTCGATAAGCTCGAACAACTGCCGAATTTTACAGAAAAAAAACTTGAGGAGGCTTTTAAGTCGGTAATGGAGGCCACTGGATTAAAATTCGGCAAAATTGCTCAGCCCGTGCGTGTAGCTTTAACCGGGTCTTCAGTTAGTCCTGGAATTTTTGAAATTATTGAAGTTTTAAATAAAGAAAAGGTACTTCAGCGGCTTAACGCAGCAATTAAGATAATTTTGGATCGCAGCCAGGGCTAACGCTTTTTTTTGTGTATAGGAATGAGGACAAAACTGACATCTCGCAATCACGGGATAATTTATTTCTTTCCGTGAGCCTAAAGGTTTTCATCCCCTTTAATAAATTTTTCCCGTTTGCGGTACACAAGGTTTTGGCTTTTTGCGATTAAGGCTCCGCTTTTTTCATCTTTTACGCTTATCTCATATAAGGCTGTCTTGCCGCCTAAATGCTGTTCTTTTGCCTCCGCTATCAGGCGGTCTCCGGGTTTTGAAGCTTTAAGAAAACAGATATTAACGTCCAGAGCAACTGCGGTTTGACCATGTGAATTGCTGGCCGCACCAAATGCAATATCTCCAATAGAAAAGATTATACCTCCGTGGGTTGTGCCGTGGAAGTTGGTCATATCCTCGGTAATGGTCAGATAAACCCGGCAATGTCCAGGTTTGACAATCTCTACGGTAGCTCCCAAATGTTTTGCATAGGCATCATTTTGAATATAACGTTTAATAGCCTTTTGTTTTAATAAATCTGTCATTTTTTTCTTGTCCTTTTTTTCGTCTTCGTATCCTCGAATTTTGATTTTTTGAGGTACTCCGGGATGTTTCGAGAAGTATTCTTCA
>JASFBJ010000327.1 GCA_030149585.1 Desulfobacterales bacterium
ATCGGGCAAAGATGGCCTGAAGCTGTGATGCATAGTTGGGGAAGTTGTTTTGTCCCCGTTCCTAAATCAGCATGAAAAAAGTCGGGCACTATAGACTCTAAGATAATAACTCTTTATTTAAGCTGCATTATAAAAAGATCAGCTTCGCTATCCTCAGAATATGGCCCGAACAAAATAGATTCAGGAAATTCGTCTACTTTAACAAAATAGGATGTCCGGCTGTCAACGCTGTTTTGGGTTGCCCAGGCTATATACGTCTTATCTCCCAGATTTATTTTCAACCCCTGCATGGGATAGTTGAGAATGGATTTATCCGGCAGTTTACCCTGGGGGCCAACAGCCTGGAAGCTTATCTTTGCTCCAATAACACCAAATATTACACCAGGCCATATATCATTGACAGGTCTTATTTCAATCCATTGACCAATCTGTTCATTGGCATGGATATTTATATGATAGGCAGATTCGATCTTTTTGGGCGGCATATGAACCTTTGCAACCAGTTTAGGGCCCAGCCCGGAATTGGTTGCAGATAAAATATCAGCATTTTGCAAAGGAGTCGGCAAATCCTTAGCAGCTAAAAGTTCACCTGTGGTTTGCAAAATCACTATGGGAAATCCAAAACCCCTTTGAGCTTGAAGAGAAAGAGCCAGCATAGAAAGCCCATAGCGCAAATCAGGTTCTTTGAGCTGTTTTTCAGAACCTGAAATGATCCAGACCCCAATATTTTTATTAAGCAACTCATCCAGTGGGTTGAGCCAGGCCATTTTTTTAAGATCATTTTGCCAGAAATGCCCCTGTATTTCAATGCCGTAAGCTTTCATTCGGGTCATCAGACCTTTAACCGGTTCCTTTTCATCGCAAAGAGAGGTCAGCCAGATTGTTTTCATGGATTATCCTTTTTTTTTATGCTATTAGTTAAAAATCGGGATTAATTCTGCTTATCCCACTCCATTAAGCTGGTCAATAATAAATCAATATAATTTGCTCAATTAACCATCTATGAATTTAATTGACAGTCAAAAGAGTTTATGGTGATATAAAATTAAATCTTCAGAAAGTTTTTAATACCATTTCCTCCAAAACAAAGACGGGAGGCATATCATGAATTATTTAAAACTATTTTTTATAATTTTAATTATTTCTGTTTTTACAATATCTTGCTCAACTACCAGCATGCTCAAAAAAAACCGCCCATAAAATTTGTAGGCACTACCCTGGCAAAACAGATTTCAACCAGGGGATCAACTGCAATTCCCGAAAAACCGACTACAACCTTTACAACCCTGGATAATAAGGTCGTTGCCCACCTTAAATTTGAAAATATGTCCGGCAAATATAAGCTCCGGTGGGACTGGTATTCACCAAATGGTCAGCTATATTACACTACCGGTGATTTTCCTGTAAAAACATCTCGCAACAGTTATCTAAAAGAGGTTACCACCTGGCACAGTCTGACCCTTAAAGGAGATAAGGCAGTTTCAATGCCGGGTCAATGGCAGGTTAAAATTTTTCTTAATAATGACCTGGTTGACACGCAATCTTTTATGCTGACATCCCTTGCAGACCAGATTGCATTGCCCCAGGATGTAGCACAAAAACCATTTCCAAAGGATTGGGGGCTGATCATAGGCATCGAGGATTACGCTCATCTGCCAAAAGTTGAATTTGCCAGAAAAGACGCCTTGATTGTAAAGGAATATTTCATAAAAGTACTTGGAATCCCGGAAGAGAATATAATCTCTTTGATTGACGGCGATGCCACCAAAGCCCGCATTGAAGGCTATCTCTTGCAGTATATACCAGCTAATGTAAATCAGGATACTACCTTATATGTTTATTTTGCCGGACATGGGGCCCCGGATATGAAAAAAGGCGACCCATACCTGGTACCTTATGATGGTGATACCCGATTTATTGAGCAGACCGGCTATAAACTGAAAAAATTTTATAATGATCTTGATAACCTCAGCATCCAGCGCTCCTATGTGTTTTTAGATTCATGTTTTAGCGGTGTTGCCAATAGAGCGGCTGAAATGCTTGCCAAGGGATCCCGGCCTGCCCTGATTCAGGTTCAAAATGTCAACCTGAAAAATAATAATGTGGTATCCCTTAGCGCATCGTCCATGGGCCAGACCAGTAATTCCTATCCTGAAACAGGGCATGGTCTCTTTACCTATTATTTATTAAGGGCTCTAAACGGAGATGCTGACAGTGATGATGATCGCTGGATAAGTATTAAAGAAATTTTTGAATATGTGAACCGGAATGTATCCAGAGTAGCAAAACGAATGGGAGCTGAACAAAATCCAACTATCACACCTGCTCTGGAAAGCCTGAAAGATATCTCAATCAGCAAAATATTGCAATAAGATGGTAATTAATCAGATAAAAAAAATATTTTTCCGCTGTTGTTTGCCGGCTTTTGGCCTTATCTTGCTATTTATGCCGGTCAAGCCGATTTTTGCTGCGGAAACCCTTTGGGTTACTGCAAAGGGAACTGCTTCCCTATCCGGACGGAGCCAGGAAAAAGCCAGGCTCCTGGCCCTTGAGCGGGCTGCCCAGCAGGCAATTGATAAATTTGCCGCTGAAAATATTTCAACCAGGGATCTTTTGGTAACCCTTAGACTTTCCAATAATATTTTAGGGGCAATTCCCTTTGCCAAAATAATTAAAACTGAGATTTTGACACAGGGCCGGGAAAAAATGTTTTCAGTTGGTCAAAACACACCATCCATAGTCTATCAAGTTAAAATCAAAGCTGAAATTGAAGTATGGCTGGAAGAATCTGACCCTGATTTTCATTTAAATATGGTTTTAAACCAGAAAAACTTTATTGACGGCTCAAAGATGCAGATTTCAATGACGTCTTCAAAGGACTGTTTTGTTTTAGTGTTTATCATCATGGAAGATGAAAAAGTTCTTAAATTAATTCCTAATCGATATAGAAAGGATAATTTTTTAAAGGCAAATAATAAATTTATCTTTCCTGATCAAAATGATTTGGGAAGGGGTATTATCCTTAGAGTTTTTACACCGCAAGATAAAGACAGGGTCACTGAATCAGTTTACGCGATCGCTCTTAAAAGGCCGGTAAAACTTGGCAAAGACAAGATCCAGGAAGGCATTTTCGGTATTTTTGATGGTAAAACAGCCTTTATGGATGATCTTATTAAAGAAATAGTCAGGGTTCCCCAAAGCGACCGGGCTGAAAAACTGATTCAGTACCAGATTGAAAAAAAATAAAAAGATATTGATTTAACATTATACTCATGAGGCGGATTATGGTTCAATTATACAGGCTTTTCATTTTTTTTATTTGCGGCACCTTTTTATTTTGCCAGTTGCCGGGTCAGGCTTTTGCCAAATATTACACTGAAAACAAAGCACCAACCCGAATTACGGAAAATGCACCACAAATTCTGGCACCTCCTGAACTGCCCATCCCTGTTAAACCTGTTGGAAAAATAGAAAAAAAAGCTTCAAAAAAAGATAGCAACTTCAATAAAAAATGGATTTGGGGAATAGCCGGAATTGCCGCGCTGGCCGGCATTATCGCTGTTGCTGCCGGTGGAGGTGGCGGCGGCGGTGGGGGTGGCGGAGATGATGACGATGATAGTGGTTCGATATCCGTTGCCTGGTAAAAAAAACATCAAAAGGAAGAGATGATGAATTTGAAAATCAATCTAAAACAGGATAAATCAAAACTATTTTTACATTTTGCCATCTTTGGCTTTTTTATACTAAGTTTTATGCTCTTTGCCTGTGGTGATGGTAATAATAATTCTGCCGATTCTTCAGATACAGGTTCTATTGCTTTTAATATTGTCTGGGATGGTGGG
>JASFBJ010000098.1 GCA_030149585.1 Desulfobacterales bacterium
TTCGGAAAAAGCGTGGCGCTTCTGGCTGAGCCGAAGAAGCCACAAAGGCATTGTCGTGGCACTTTGAGCTTTTAACAAATTTTGGGTTTATCTGAGCGAAAGTGTATCAATTTAGCTGAGCGAGATAGGTAAAAATCAATATTTTTTAGTTCTGATGTATTGACAGTCTCGGTTTTTTGAACTACATAACCCAACAAATGGGATAAAAAAAGTTTTGGGACATCCAATTCAATATACTTTATTATTTTCGCATAACCTGCCTCCCTTTTGTTTATGTCTCAGAAATTGCGTTATTTATAATACTGCTTACCCCACGTTTGCAAAAAGGCAGTTGAATTAAATCTCTGAATTAAATACAAATAATTTACGGTATTGGTGCTGCAACATATGCTAATAAACTCACCATTTTGAGGAGTAGCCGGCTATGAGATCCGAAATTTTATATTTTTTAATCATCTTATCGGTTTTCATACTGAGCTTTCCGGCGAACGGGTCCCAAACCAGAATCACTTTCTGGACAATGGAGATGGAAACGGAAAGAGTGGAGATACAAAGAAATATTGCACGGACTTTTACCGCAAAAACCGGAATTTATGTCCGTGTGATTCCCGTGCGTGAAAATCGTTTAGCGGAAAAGCTTATTGTTGCCAATGCAGCAAAGGCTCTGCCTGATGTGCTCTACCACCCGATAGACTTTACCCTTGGGTGGGCAAAAAAAGGGCTTTTGGATGTTCAGTCAGCAACGGATATTATAAATCGCCTGGGCAAAGAAACTTTTGACACAGGCGCTTTGAATCTTGCACGGTTTTCAGACGGCTATGCCGCTGTACCAATTGATGGATGGCACCAGCTCCTGCTCTATCGCAAGGATCTCTTTAAAGAAAAAGGATTGCCTGCGCCTGACACCTGGGATCGCATTTTACAGGCAGCCAGGGCTCTTCACAACCCACCCTTGATCTGGGGTTTTATGGCAGCAACCGACCCCTGTCAGATTTACACACAGCAAATTTTCGAGCATTTTGCCTTATCAAACGGCGTCAGGCTGACAAATACAGCCGGAAATGTCGACTTAAACACCCCTGAAATGATCCAGACCCTTAAATTCTATAAAGCCCTGACCCGATTTACCCCACCCGGTAATATCAACCTGCTCCATACCCGGAAGGACTATGTGTCAGGACGAGCAGCCATGATCATGTGGTCTCCTTTTATCCTGGATGAACTTTCAGGGCTTTATAAGGATCTGCCGGTGATTCCAGACATTATCAAAGGAAAACCAGGATACCTGGCCGAAAATACCGGTTTTATATCCACTATCCTTGGCTCAAAAGGGAGCGCTCAATACAGCCAGATAAACTGCCTTGGCATATCACGAGATGCAAATAAGGCCCCAGCCAAAAAATGGATGGAATTTCTCCTGAGTGATGGATATTTGAAGTGGCTGGGTATGGCTCCAGAGGGTAAATTGCCCATCCGCAAGGGAACCAGACAAGAACCCAACCTTTATACTAACGGCTGGATGGCGCTTGAATTTGGAGTGACAATAAAAGCTAAAATCTCAAAATTTTACGAAATGGATGTGATAAAGGCTATCGCGGACAGTACTAACGATGGTTTGAATCGATGGGGATTTACTGATAATAAAAGAGCCCTTGTCTCTAAGATCTATGAAACAAAGGTTATTCCAAAAATCCTCAAACGATTTTTCAGCGGCGAATTGAACGCCGGACAGGCTGCCCAAATGATGGACGAACAGGTAAAAGCTTTGGAATAATTATAGGTATTGGAAAATGAATAAATCAATTTTCATAGCTCTACTGATGCTTTTTTGGGGTCTGTGTTTTGCCCTGTCATATTTTTTTATTCCAGGTAATATCAATAAACCCAAACCAAAAATAATAGTAAATTCCACTCCTACATCAGGCAGTGTAACGTGGTATACTTCAATTCCCCAAAGACATGCAGACAGAATTGCAAATGCCTTTAAAATAAAGACAGGCATTGATGTTAAAATTATCAGAGGCTCAACCTTTTTGATCAAAGAAAGATTGATGTCTGAAATTAAAAATAATGACACCTGGGCTGATGTAATAACCATTGCCGATATTGGAACCTTTATTGAATTAAAGAATCAGGGGCACCTAATGGAATACGGTTCACAGTATTATAAAAATTTTCCAAAAAAGTATAAGGACAAAGGCTACTGGGCGGCTTTTGCTGGATTTGGAATGTGCATGGCATATGACGAAAGCCGGATAGATACGCCGCCCCAGCACTGGACTGATCTTTTGAATGAGAGATGGAGGGGACGAATCGGACTGGAAGATATCAACACAGCAGGCTCCCAGTATGGTCAGTATTATATGTTGCGGGAAAAACTTGGTGTTAAATTCTGGGAAAAGCTGCTTTCTATTCAAAAGCCTAAAATCTATTACAGGACAGAGGCGCTTGCCGACGCCCTTCTTAAAGGAAAAATCGATATTGCCGGCCAATTCAGCATACACACTGTTTACGATTATAAGGTAAAAAGAAAAACATCCATCAAGGGGATATATCCTAAAGAAGGTATTCCTTTTATTTTAAATCCCGTTGCCATTATAAAACAGACAGCTCATTTAAAAGAAGCAACAGCATTTTTCGATTTTCTCCTTTCAGGAAAAGGCCAGCAACTCATGCAAAATTTGACATATAAATATTCTTTGCAAGAGTGTACAGCCCCTTTGGCCGGGATACCTTCCTTGAATAATTTAAATCTCTTGCATCCTGAAAATAAAACAAAATACGCGGAAAAACAAAGTGAATATATTCGAGAATTTAACAGCTTATTTCAAAAAAGAGAGTGAAAAATGAAGATTGACAGTCTAAATAAAAAGACATTCCTGCTTATTCTTATTATAACTGTTTTTTGTATATCCGGTTTTGTTTTCATGATTTCTAAAATCATTAAAAAACAGGCGACAAGCACTTATAAAATCGATAAAGAAACTTCTATTGAACTCCTGTCTTATTCCCTGGGTCCCATGTTAAATTCATATGACTACAAACAGGTTGAACAGTTGATAACATCAGCTCTAAATTATGAAAAAATTGCATCTGTCAGAGTCTTTGATAACAGCGGAACTCTTATAAAATCTGCTGCCAGGCAAAATATTGCCACAAAAGATTTGGATATGGAAAAACGTAAGATAACAACAAGCCTGGAAGGAATAATTGGAAGCATAGAGATTGGGTTTTCAAAAAAATATATCAATGAGCGCATCCAAACAGTGACAACAGCCTTGAGCTTTGGTCTAATGGGAGGTTTTGTTCTTTTAGGGCTCTCTCTTTATGTACTCATGAGACACTATATTATTAAGCCCCTTGAAAGCTTTACAAATACGGTAAAAGAGATGAATTTTAAAAATTTATCATCAAGGGTAAAGGTTTACAGAAAAGATGAGATAGGAACCCTGGCAGCAGGTTTTAATCAAATGGCAAAGAACCTGGAAACCTCGCATATGGTGTTGCAGGAAAGCGAAAATAAATATCGCTCAATGATGGAGGCTATGAACGATGCAGTTTATATTTGCTCATCGGACTATAAGATTGAATATATGAATCCAGCCATGATCAAAAAAACAGGGCAAGATGCCCTTGGAACGTCTTGTTTTAAAGCCATATTTGATTTGGATAAAAAATGTTCATGGTGTCCATACGATGAAATACAACACCGTAAAAGTCTGGCGTTTGATGTTGTTAGCCCGCATAGTAAAAGGTCTTATCATGTTTCCAGCGCTGCCATTATTCATAGGGATGGAACTAATTCAATGCTGGTAGTTTTACGAGATACAACTGAGCTTAAAAACCTCGAAGCTCAACTCATACAGGCTCAAAAGATGGAATCAATCGGCACTTTGGCTGCCGGTATTGCCCATGATTTCAATAATATCCTGTTTGCTATCATCGGTTATACGGAAATGGCTCTTCAAAACATTTCCGTTGATTCAAAACTGGGTAAAAACTTAAATAAGGTACTTCAGGCAGGTGAACGCGCAAAAGACCTGGTAAAACAGATCCTGGCCTTTAGTCGCAAGTCTGAAGAGGAGAGAAAACCGGTCACGGGGCACTTGATTGTCAATGAGGTACTTAAATTTCTTCGCTCATCTTTACCCGCTACCATACAGATCCGGCAACAAATTGAAATCGGGAATGATACTGTTTGGGCTGATTCTACACAGATGCATCAAATTTTAATGAACCTATGTACCAATGCAAGCCATGCCATGATGGAAAAAGGAGGAATATTGCAGATAAGCCTGGAAAACGTGGAGCTTGATTTAAAATTCACTGCATTATATCCGGATATAACGCCTGGATCTTACCTGAAATTAACCGTAAGTGATACAGGCCAAGGTATGTCCCCGTATGTTCTTAACAGGATTTTTGAACCCTATTTCACTACCAAGGAAAAAGGATCTGGGACAGGGCTTGGATTGGCTGTGGTTCATGGTATTGTCAAAAGCCACAACGGCATAATAAAGGCCGAGAGCCAACAAGGAAAAGGTTCTGCTTTTTACGTTTATCTTCCTGTAATTGATAATAAGGAAAAACCGAAAAAAGAGAGCGAGAAGCTAGAATGCACAGGAAATGAGAGTATTCTATTTGTTGACGATGAGGACACTTTGGTGGATCTTGGAAAACAATTGCTGAAAAGGCTGGGCTATGCGGTTGTTGCTATGACCAGCAGCGTGGAAGCTCTGGAGTTATTTCGCAGAAAACCTGATCAATTTGACCTTGTTATCACTGATATGACCATGCCCGGGTTGACAGGAGACATGTTGGCTAAAGAACTCAAAAAAATCAGGGCTGATATTCCAATCATCATATGTACTGGATACAGCAGCGGAATGTCTGAGTACAAGGCAAATGCAATGGGTATTAGCGCATTTATTATGAAACCTCTTACAATGAAAGATTTGTCTGTTGTTGTGCGAAATGTATTGGATAAAGCATAAAATTCCATTTGTGTAGTCTTGCGATCTTAGGTCCCCAGAAATAAATAAATTCACACCTTGCCTGTCTGTTGGTTTGTCTACTGCGTTACATCCACCAGTCACCCCAGCCGTTGATTAAAAATCCCGCCGACTAATAAAAAAAAAAGAGAGGACATCCAGATTATTTTAGATGCCCTTTTTTTTGAAGATTATCTTATCATTAAACTGATTATTCACCTGAAAATTTTAATGCTGCTTCAAATCCCAGATCAAAGGCTTTTAAATTTACATCAAGAAATATTTTTTTGGTTTTGGTCTTAATGGCTGTTTTAATCTGATCAGCGGAAATCGGCAGGATATTGGTTTGAATTAATGCTCCCAGCAAAACCATATTTGTGGACATTATATTTCCAGCCTGTTTTGCAAGATCCAGAGCATTAAAGGCTATTAGCTCACAGGTCCTTGATCTGATCAACTTTTGCAGTTGTTCAAGGTCAGGATAAACCCCCTTGCCGATTGCAACTGTAAATGGCGGAATAGGGGCCAGACTGGTTATGACCGTGCTGTTTTTATTACATCGGTTAAGGGCTCTAAGGGTTTCAGATGGTTCAAAACCAAGCAGAATATCTGCTTCGCCATTGGAAATTATCGTACTTTCGGCATCGCCAAATACCAGGGAGGATTCAACAACTCCGCCTCTTTGAGCCATGCCGTGAATTTCACTCATATGAACCGGAATACCGGCACTTAAAGCCGCCTCTCCAAGCATTTTTGAAGCTAATAAATTTCCCTGGCCTCCAACCGCCACTATAATTAATCTGGTTATTTTCATTTTTTAAATTCCTTACTCACCAATTTACATCTTTTTATTGGATTTAAGACTGTTTTTTAGGCAGCGGTAAAATAGCATTTTCAGGACATATCTGAGCGCATACAGCGCAGCCCACACAGGCGACCGCATCTATTTTAACCTGGTCTGCGTCCAGAAAAAAGGCAGGACAGGCTATTTCATTAATACAGTCTCGATGATTTTTACATTTATCAGTTATATAAAAAGAACGATCTGAGAGCTGTTTAATGCTTTTTGCGTAAAGGCTGCATATTTCCTGAGAAATAATCACTGAAACACCTTTATATTCCAAAGCCTTTTTAATCTCACTGATACTTTTTTTAACCTTAAAAGGTTTGATCATTGTGATATGCTTAACTCCGGCAGCTTTGACAATCTCTTGGATTTTTACCTGTCCGTAACCACTTAGATTGAAATTATTCATATCCACGCCTGGATTAGGTTGATGACCGGTCATGGCTGTGATCGAATTATCCAGAATTACCAGTGTAATATTATGGTTATTAAAAACAGCGTTAATCAAACCTGTAATACCGGAGTGGAAAAAGGTTGAATCTCCTATAAATGCCACAACTTTCTGATCGGTAGCTTTGGCAAAGCCGCAGGCCGAACTTACAGAGGAGCCCATGCAGATCACAAAATCTCCCATGGAAAGAGGCGGCAGAAAACCAAGAGTATAACACCCAATATCAGTTGGATAGATTGTATCTAAACTCATTTCATTGGCAGCAGTTTTAACTTCATAAAAAGTAGCCCTGTGTGAACAGCCGGCGCAAAGATTAGGCGGTCTGGCTGGAATTTCCGGCAAATCATCTGTAGATACGGCAATTCCAGGCTTATCCGGCAGATCAAAATAATTCGCAATAGAGGTGCGAACCATGGCTGGATCAAATTCATATAAACGCGAGAACAGCTTATCTGATTTCCCTTTTATTTCCAGAGTCAGTCCGGCTTCCTGGGCCATTGCTTTAACTGCTTCCTCTAAAAAAGGTTCTCCTTCTTCAACAATCAGTACTTTGCGACAATCAGCCAGAAATTTTTTAATCAAATTTTCAGGCAGGGGATTTGAAAAACCAATCCTCAAAACCTTTAATTTGTCCGCGACTTTAAGATCCTTTATCGCGTCTGAAACATAGCTTAAACTGACACCATTGCAGATAACGCCGAAAGGCCCATCTCCGTTTATAAAATTAAGAGCTGAGGCTTCAGATTCTAACGCTGCTTTTTTAATATTTTTCAAAAGCTTGACATGCAGGTTGCGTGATACTGCAGGAACAGTAACATAGTTAAAAGGATCGCGCTCAAAGCGCCCCTTTACTATTCTTGGCTTAATATTACCCAGATCAACAAAAGCTGAAGAATGATTGATGCGGGTGGTGGTTCTGAAAATAACCGGTTCCTGTAATTTTTCAGAAAGATCAAAGGCCTGAATCATCATCTCTTTAGCTTCAGCCACACAAGAGGGTTCAAGCATGGGAAGACCGGAAAGTTTGGCATAATAACGGTTATCCTGTTCATTCTGGCTGGAAAACATAAATGGATCATCAGCTGAAATAATAACCAGACCGCCTTTCACTCCCACATAAGCCAGGGTCATCAAAGGATCGGCTGCCACATTTAAACCCACATGTTTCATCATGCAAAGTGTACGCAAGCCGGAATTTGCGGCAGCAGCGGCAACCTCAAGGGAGACTTTTTCATTGGTGGAGTATTCGAAATAAAGATCACTTTCCTGAGAAATTTGAAACAGATTTAATGAAATTTCGGAAGATGGAGTGCCGGGATAGGTGGTGGCAAAGGCAACACCCGCTTCTATGGCACCTCTGGCAATTGATTCATTCCCAAGGAGCATAATTTTAGCTCCTTTTTGTTCCTGTAAGAGTTTGTGCATATTGATTTCCTTTTAATAACTGCAAATACAAAGAATTTAAAATAAAATCCATAGAATACTAGAACCCGTTTTTATCATGGGCGGTATTGCTGATAAAATAGCGTGCGAATTGTGCAGACTGTTGGGATTTAAACAGAATCGGCCTGAAGGGTCAAGGTTTTTCGGTTAAATGATTTGCATTTGAATAGCAGCCGTTAAGGCATAAAAAGCAATATCACATTTATTGAATTGTCTGGCCTTTTGAACCAGAATAATTGCTATTTTCTGGAACGATGATCAAATGCCAGGCCAAATCCTTTTTGATTCAACCAGATTACTTTGCCTTTTAATTTGATTCCTCGTCTGTTTTCGTCAACTGGGATAGCAACTTTTAAAACTTGACCGGTAATAAATTTAATAGGTGCCTCAACATAAATTCCTCCGAGGCTCAAGTTTTTAATGATTCCATCATAAGGACGGTTTGAATCTGAAAAAAAAATTGACCTTGAACAGTACCGGCGTGGATATTGTCTTTTATCTTCATCGTTTTCAGATGGGGACGGTATCGCCTGCATTGTTGTGAACCTCCTTTAATTTTAAAAATTTCTTTGAAATAAGTCAATTAATTATATATTTCAATAAAGCGCAGATTTCAAAATATTATAATACTTAATTATTTCTTATAAAATACGGATATAAACCAAGTAGTAATCTAATGCAGTGCATTTTGCTAAAATTGATCATTGAGAATATTACACGTAAAAAATAAGAATAATATGAATAAAATTCTTGACAATGCCTATTATTATGAATATCTTTCTCAAAAAATGGGAATAAAAAAGAATGCTCGATAATATTAGTTTGAACATTATAAAGATTCTTCAAAAAAAAGCCCGAATACCTAATGTTGAAGTTGCGCGTCAGGTGAGCCTGGCTCCATCAGCAGTTTTAGAACGAATTCGCAAGCTGGAAAAACAAGGGATCATCGACGGATATGAGGTCCGCTTAAATCCTGAATGCTTCCAGCGAAGCCTTGTAGCCTTTATTACCGTAAAAACTGCCGGACTTTGCAATATAAATGATGCAGGGCTGGAACTGGCCCGAATTCCAGAGATTCAGGAGGTTCATTATCTGGCAGGCGATGATGCCTATCTCCTAAAAGCAAGGGTTGCTGATACCAAGGCTCTTAATCGTCTTGTAAATGAAAAAATCGCAGGGATCAATAATCTTTTTTCTACAAAAACCGGTATTGCCCTTGCAACTTTTAAGGAAACCGCCCAAATTCCGCTTGAGGAGTCATAATCTGGTAAAACAGATTATCCGAATTCACCATTCTGGGTACCTAATATAAAAAATTCAGCGAGGATTAGATTATGATAAGAATAAATGAGAATTATCTTAAGCTTCAGGCTTCTTACCTGTTTTCTGATATTGCGAAACAAGTGGAAATATTTCAAACGCAAAATCCTGAGCAACAGATTATCAAACTTGGAATCGGAGATGTCACCCGCGCTTTGCCGCCTGCTTGTGTGACGGCGTTTCATAAGGCAGTGGATGAAATGGCCGATGATAGCACCTTTCGTGGTTATGGGCCTGAGCAGGGATATGATTTTTTAAGAGAAATTATCGCTTGCAAAGATTTTCAGGACAGGGGCGCAAAGATCAGTGCTGATGAAATTTTTATCAGTGATGGTGCAAAATGCGATAATGGCAATATTCAGGAGATTTTTGCTACAGATATTAAAATTGCCATTCCAGACCCGGTTTATCCTGTTTATCTTGATACAAATGTTATGGCCGGACGAACAGGGGAATATATAAATGGCCGGTATAAGGGAGTTGTATATTTAGACTCACTTAAAGAAAACGGATTTATACCGGAACTTCCCTTAGAACCTGTAGATCTTATCTATCTTTGTTTTCCTAATAATCCTACCGGAGCCATGATAACAAAAGAGCAGCTTAAAGCATGGGTGGATTATGCCAGGGCTAATAAAGCGATTATTTTATATGATGCAGCCTATGTGAGTTTTATCAGGGATGACAGCCTGCCCCAAAGCATCTATGAAATTGAAGGCGCTAAAGAGGTTGCCATTGAGTTTAGAAGTTTTTCAAAAACAGCCGGGTTTACAGGAACCCGCTGCGCATATACTGTGGTACCCAAAAACTGTCGGGCCTATTTAGCAAACGGACATTCCCACTCGTTGCATTCTCTTTGGAATCGCCGGCACACCACCAAATTTAACGGGGTATCCTATCCAGTCCAGCGGGCTGCCGAGGCTGTTTACAGTGAGGCCGGCCAGACACAAATAAAAGAGCTTTCAGACTACTATCTGACAAATGCCAAACTGATTAGGGAAAAGTTTTCGGCTTTGGGATTTTATTGTATTGGCGGGGATAATTCACCCTATATCTGGGTTGCAGGACATGGGGATTCCTGGGAGTTTTTCGATCTGCTCCTGAAAAAAACCGGAGTAGTTTGTACACCTGGAGCTGGATTCGGCAAATGCGGTGAGGGCTATATCAGATTCAGTGCCTTTAACAGTTATGAGAATGTAAAAATTGCCATGGAAAGAGTAAGTAATTCATTAACCGGTCAGGAGGCGTAGAATAATGCCGATTTCAGCCTCATTTTCAGATCGTTTATTTCCTTTGCTTGAGCAGATTGCCAATCATTTTGGCACCCCATTTCATATTTATGATGAACTGGGCATTCGTCAAACCTGCGAAAAATTAAAAAAGGCATTTAGCCCTTTAAGTCAGTTTCGGGAGTATTTTGCGGTTAAAGCCCTGCCAAATCCCAAAATTTTAGAGATTATGAAGGATATGAACTTTGGCTTTGACTGCAGCTCAATTCCAGAAATTTTGCTCACACGGAAGATTGGCGCAAAGGGGGAAGATATCATGTTTACCTCCAATAATACCAGTGAGCTGGAATTTAAAACAGCAGAAGCTGATGGGGGAGCTATTCTGAACCTTGATGATGTAAGTCTGATTGAAAAGATACCCAACATGCCGGAATTAATCTGTTTCAGGTATAATCCAGGGTCTGAAAGAACTGGTAATCAGATCATTGGTAATCCTGTAGAAGCCAAATATGGCCTGACCCGTCATCAGATTCTGGATGCTTATAAATCAGCCCGGCAACGCGGAGCAAAACGATTTGGCCTGCATACCATGCTTGCTTCCAATGAACTGGATTATAATTATATTGTTGAAACTGCCGGCATGTTGCTGGATTTAGCTCAGTGGATAAATCAAGAGCTTGGGATTATCTTTGAATTTATAAACATTGGGGGTGGTTTGGGAATACCCTACCGCCCTGAGGAAAAGCCCTTTAATCTTGATGCCATGGCAAAACAGATAATAACTCTTTTTATGCAGTTTGAGAAAAAGAATGGCTATTTGCCAAGACTTTATATGGAAAGCGGCCGATATATGACAGGTCCAAGCGGTGTGCTTATTACCCGTGCAATCAACAAAAAGGAAATTTACAGGAAATATATTGGAGTGGATGCATGTATGTCGTCTCTGATGAGACCTGGAATATACGGAGCTTATCACCATATCAGCGTACTTGGGAAAAATCCTGATCAAAATCCGGTTATAGTTGATGTGGTGGGATCTTTATGTGAGAATAACGATAAATTTGCCATTCAAAGACCTTTGCCGAAGATAA
>JASFBJ010000328.1 GCA_030149585.1 Desulfobacterales bacterium
CTTATTTGCCGGTAATATCATGGCGGCTTTGCTTGGAATTATCACTCCCTTTTGTTCATGCTCGGCAGTGCCGCTTTTTATTGGTTTTATAACAGCCGGGGTTCCTCTTGGAGTAACATTTTCATTTTTGATAGCAGCTCCCATGGTAAATGAAATTGCTCTGGGGCTGCTTTACGGGCTTTTAGGCTGGCAGGTTGCCGCCATTTATATGGGAACAGGGTTATTTATTGCAATTTTAGCCGGCTGGATAATCGGTCGAATGCATCTTGAACCTTATATTGAAGATTGGGTTAAAAGCGTTAATTCAGACACCAGCGCAGATCTGGAAAATAGTCTGACATGGCCTCAGAGAATCACCTATGGCTGGGATGCAGTGCAGGAAATAATCGGGCGGGTATGGTTATACGTTATTCTTGGGATTGCCATTGGCGCTGTAATTCATGGGTTTGTTCCTGAAAATATAATGGCCTCTTTGATGGGTAAGGGGAACTGGTGGTCGGTTCCGCTGGCGGTTATAATGGGAATACCCATGTATTCCAATGCAGCCGGGATTATTCCAGTGGTGGAAGCCCTGCTTGGCAAAGGAGCGGCTTTAGGGACGGTTCTGGCTTTTATGATGAGTGTAATTGCCCTGTCACTGCCTGAAATGGTAATTCTCAGAAAAGTTTTGAAGCCAAGACTGATAGGTATTTTTATCGGTGTTGTGGGAAGCGGCATTCTGATTGTGGGGTATATTTTTAATCTGGTGATATAAAAATTTAATAAAGAGAGGTTATGATGGAGATAAAAATTTTAGGACCTGGATGTGCAAAATGCAAAAAGGCTGAAAAACTTGTAAAAAAAGTTGTTTTAGAAACAAATTCAAAAGCCCTGGTTGAAAAAATTACGGATATGATGGAAATCGCGGGTTATGGTATAATCAATACACCGGCTGTGGTTGTGGATGGAAAAGTCAAATGCGCTGGTAAAATTCCAGCAAAAAAAGATGTAAAATCCTGGCTGATGAATGAGTGATCCCTTTTAAAAAAACTTGATTTTTAATGATGCCATCATTATTATGCAAGATATGTATATCAGAAGAATATTAACGGACAAACTTTTTAAGCTGGTTGAGTCCTTCCCGCCGCGATATAATGGGAATTTCCGGATTTCGTAAAAAATATCCACACCTTAATATGGCTCATGGTTTAGTTATTGCTCCATGCTCAAGCATCATTCAGTTGTCTGAAAATGACTATGCAGTGCCCTGGGATCTGTTATAAAAGCGAATCTATATCTATATTTGACCCTTATCGCATAATCTGGTATGAATGCTGGAAATGAGCTTAGGAACGGGGACGAATATAGACAATCTAAAGACGAAATTTTAAAATTTCTTGAATTTTAATTCTGAAATAAAATGAAGATAATAAAAAAAACACTTGTTTTGATCATGATTATTTTGCTTTTCGCCTGCCAGGCTGTGCAGGAAAAAAAAATAATTTCAGATCTTAAGGATAGTGAGGATGGTTATCAGCTTTTTTTAAGAGCTGATAAGCTCTTCCAGGATAAAAGATATGATGCGGCAATAGACCTTTATCAGGAGTATCTGCGGCAATTTCCAGCAGAGCAGTTTTCATCTGTAGCGATTTTCAAGACAGGACTGATTTATAAGCGATCAGGAAATATAATAGAGGCTGAAAACTTTTTTAATCGCTTATTGAAAGAGTATCCTCAATCTCCTTTTATAATTGATGCCACCCTTGAGCTGCTTGATATAGCTTTTTTAAATGATGAATATGATAAGGTCAGACAGCACGGGGAAGTTATTTTAAATGAGGAGCAATTAACAGATGCTCAACTGTTGAGGCTGTATCGGCTCCTGGCCGAATCCAGCCTTGCTGCCGGCTCTTCGGCAGATGCTTTTCACTATTATTATCTGGGTTATAATTTATCAAAAAAGACTGAAAGCGAAAAATTGCCTGGCGCTTTAATTGGCGCTTTAACTGATGCTTTAAAAAGCGCCATGCGTCAGTTAACATCTTTGGAGATAGAAAAGTTCCTGAATATAATTGATGATGAACCCTTAAGAAGTTATCTTATCTATCAACATAGTGAGGCCCTGGCAATAGAAGAGAAATATGATGCTGCGCTGGACAGGTTAACTGCCTTTATTGAAAAATATCCTGATCATGAATATCGCTGCCAGGCTGATGAATTGATCGAAGCCATAAACCAGCGTTCTTTGTTCGAGCCTTATACCATAGGTTGTCTTCTGCCGCTGAGCGGAGCATATGCGGTTTACGGAAACCGCGCTCTACATGGAATTGAGCTGGCATTGCATTTTGCTAATGATGCAAATGGTTCAAAAGAGCCATTACCATTTAAAATTATTATTAAAGATACGGCTTCTGATCCAGCTCAGGCAGTGCGCGGGGTGCAAGAGCTGGATCAGGCCGGAGTGGGCGCTATTTTAGGGCCGATTATCACGGCTGCTGCCGCTGCCTCAGCAGCCCAGGACAGAGGCGTTCCCCTTATTACCTTTACCCAGAAAGATAAAATTACAGATACAGGGGATTATATTTTCAGAAATTTTATTACACCTGCCATGCAGGTCAAGACCCTGGTCTCTTTTGCTACAGATTTTTTAGGGGTTAACCGCTTTGCTATTTTATATCCATCTGAAAAATACGGCACAAAATTTATGAGCGCTTTTTGGGATGAGGTAATTGCAAAAGGTGGCAAGGTGGTTGGCGTGGAAGCTTATGAACCTTCTAAAACGGATTTTATAGGGCCCATTAAAAAACTGGTGGGACTTTATTATAAAGAGCCACAGGATTTAAAGGCGAAATCTCTGGTTTTCAGCAAAACAGCCATTGGAAAAAGATATTTTAAAACTGATCTTGTGGATTTGGATATGTTATTCATTAACCCTGTAAAAAGATATATGGGGGCGCTGTTTCTGGATGATATTGATTTGGCGGATTGGGACAAGGATGTATTGCTCAAAGCAGATAAAAAAAAGCTGGAACCTGTTGTGGATTTTAAAGCCCTTTTTATTCCGGACTCACCAAAGGTTGCTGGATTGATTATTCCCCAACTGGCATTTTACGATGTTAAGGATATCTATCTGTTGGGAACTAATCTGTGGCATTCAAAAAATCTCATAAAAATGTCCCGTCAATATATACAGGGGGCTGTTTTGGTTGATGCTTTTTTCAGGAAAAGCCTGGATCCTAAGGTAAAAAATTTTGTGAGCAGTTATCAGGCGGCTTTTTCAGCAAAACCTGGAATTATTGAGGCCTTTGCCTTTGACAGCGCTCAGATGCTTTTTAAAATCTTTGCCAACGAAAATATCCAGCACAAACGCGACATTAAAAAGCAGCTTCTTCAAATAACAAATTACAAAGGGGTTACTGGATTAACTTCTTTTCAGCAAAATGGAGATGTTGATAAAAATTTGGCTCTTTTCAGAATTAAAGGTTCACGCTTTGTTAAAATAGATTGGGAAGAGACAGCGCTGAAAAAAGAGCAAAATCATAATGGGAAAGCCGAGTAAGTCAACCTTAGGAACGGAGACGAATTGAATTAAGAAATTTTATGTAAAAAGAAGAATACCATGCAATCAAAAAAATCATTTGCTTTAGTAAATTATGAGATATGCAATCCAAAAGAATGTAATCCTGATGAGGGCGTTTGCGTTGCTGTGAAGGCATGCTCACATAAAGTTATTAAACAGATAGACGGGGTTTTTGAACCGCCGATTATATTTCAGGATATGTGCATGGGGTGCTGGGACTGTATTGAGGCCTGCCAATTGGATGCTATTCAAATAAAACAAATCAATTA
>JASFBJ010000329.1 GCA_030149585.1 Desulfobacterales bacterium
GCCTGCTTGAATATAAAAAAAATGTGCTATATAGTGGCGACAATGAGTTATGGAAACTTATCAGCTATATTTTTTTTAAATTTAGTTGCGCTAATCCTGGCTGTTTTTGCAAAATACCGTCAGTATAGCTATAGTACCCGGATATGTTAGGGATGGCATGATACCAAGAATAGATGTACCATTAATATAAATAAGGTATACGAGAAAATATATAAAATTGTGCTGAACCAGCGGCAAAAAACATGCGCCCTCAATTTATAGGCAGCCTAAAATTGCATGATCGGTTAAACAGGTTTACATATTCCATGATAATGACAGACGAGAACGCTTCCTGCGAAGCGCCTCGCGTCATATAATACTGAGGATTAATTTTTTAGAAGGCGAATGGTTTCCAGAAAATTCCAGGGCATCCACAGGGATGGGTTACGAAACACTTCTGATGAATATTCCTGAATCGCAATCAGGTAATTAAATGGATTAATATCCATTATATTACATGTATGAATCAGGCTCATGAACATATCCCCAATATACGCACCATGCGTGGTTTTATAAAACAGACTGTTTTTGCGATGCAGAATAGCTCGTTTCAGTGCCTGTTCACACACATTATTATCAAGCGGAGCGCCTGGAACACTGAGAAAACGAATAAGTTTCGGCCAGTGATTACGCATATATGAAATTGACTGACCCAAACCGGAATTTGGCTCGACCAGATTTTGATCAATCTGCTCGGTAAGCCATACCTCAAGTTCTGCAATCAACGGACCACTTTTTTCTTGATGATATTTTAATCGTTCTGCCCATGACATGTTTTGTTCTTTGGCATCTTTATCGTATTTATACACCTTTGCTAAAATATCAATTACAGATTGACATTCAACTGGAAAATTCCATTCCTCGTAGACAAATTTTCGGCGAGCATGTGTCAGGCAGTTACATAAAATGGTTTCAAAATTACCTGGAGTATTAGTTGATGAAGCATCGCACATCTGTATAGGTGAATCTTTTTCCAAATTCCTGTTTTCGAGTATTGAAGCCAGATTTTCTCCTGCATGGTTACGTCCGGTAAAAAAAATAACTATTTTTCGATCATCCAGCATGGAAAAAATTCCTGTGGTAAAAATTCCTGTTCGTTCATTGTTATCTTTAGTTTTATTTTCCTTGAGCAATTCCAGAATCTTCATTGGTGTATCATCGTTGTGGAGAATATCTCCCTGGGAAGCATGCGCTTTTAGCTTTTCAAAAACTGGACGAGCCGGAATCGCCGCCTCTTCAACCTTATCCCATTGTGTGGATGTCAAAAGAGGAATTCCCAAACTGGCCTGAAGTTTTTCCAGACGATAAAAAGGAATGCCGCTTCCATATTTCAAAAGAACTATCATTGCCTTTGATGAGACATCATATTTTTTATTCTCTGGTTTATCGGGCATTTCCGCTGTAAATATTTCTCCGCAGAGATTGCAGCGTAATTTTTCAAGTTCATAAACAGTGGCATCCAGAGGCGCTACTCCTTTAATTCGAACAAAAACGCCATTTTTTTGCTGTTTGTAAACTTTTCCATCACATAATGTGCAAGGATCGCCGTGCGTTAATGTCAAGAGTGGTATAAATTTTTTCTCCGCCCCGATATAAGCACTTGCTCCGTTACGACCATGGCCGGGGGTTTTTCCCGGTTCGTCGGTTGGAGTGTTTTCAGGTTTGTTTTCAGGAATATCGCCAGGTTCATTATCAGGGGGAGTATCCGGATCGCCGTTATCGCCCGTATCACTTGAAGGTTCTTGAGATGTCCCGGAATCTTTTTTATCAGATTTGCCCGGTTTTTTTTGAAACTTCTCGGTTTTAGCTCCGAACAAAATTTTCTGCAAGCGATTGATTGTTGTTTTTTTATTATTTAGAGCCTGATTTAAATAGATAACGGTATCGAACATTGATTTGATGATTTCATAATCACCATCCTGAAGAGAGTTGTTTTTAACTCGCTTTAACACAGCATTCACTTGTTCGATATCAAAATTTATCTGTTTGGGCGCTTTCATTTTATAACACCAGCCAGATGTTCACGGAAGTTTTTCGACAAGGGATATCCCCATACCGCCTTGATAGATCTGGTCTGTTTGTGGGTTTTATTATTTTTGCCCCTGCCTGTTGTATTGCCGAGATACTGCCAGTTGGCGGCTTTATAGCAGGTTCCGGCAAAACGTTCGGTATCAACAAATGTTTCAAGAAAGAATATTGGGTGATTATATAGTTTCTCCCAGTCACTGGAAAGATTCCTGGTTATCCGGCCAAGCAAACAAGACGCCAGATTTGAAATCCGGACCCAGGGCAGAATAAGAAATCTGCTGTTGTAGGCCATATAATGCAGATGCTTTTCTCGAACATCTTTTGCCCAGCCGATAAACCTGTCCCGACAGCCTATATGGCGAGGAACGGAAGACCATGAAAAACAGGCAATCGGTTTTTTTCCGGCAAAAACAATATATTTCAACTGTTCTCCAACCGGATGGCAATAGCCCAGGTAATGGTGATATTCTATCAGGCTGTTAAATAATTTTTCCGATTCAGTATTGCGAACCTGTCTTATCTCAAATGGTTTTATCTCGGACAAACTCAGACTTATCGAAGTTTGATCAATTTTGACCTCAACAGGCTTTTTGCGATTTACAAAAGGATTGACAGGATTACATTTTTTTGGAGGCAGTGTGATATACCCCGCCCTGTGGAGCTTAAGCATAAAACCACGGCATACCATATCCCGTAAGGCGCCATTAAGCTGAACCCAGTTCCATTCTTTGCAAAGCTTTCTGGATAACGCCCAGCGGCTGTCATCAGGATTGTTCGCTATCAGTTCGTTGATAAATACGATATCTTCGGCGGTTGCCGTTTTCCCGCGGTATGTAATTCCAGTAATCATATGCGGCACATATAGCATCTGTTTGACCAGAACGCAAGAAAAAAGCATCAACTATAAAATATTTTTTATGCCGCAATCCTTCTCCACATAGGAGCTACCCCCGTAGCGTACGGATTGCCGTTCCATATCAGCATCTGCAGTTCATGGGCATCTAATGCTTTTAAATTTTCACCATTTTTATCCAGCCACCACTGGAAAGACCCTTTTGACAGTCTTTTATGACATATCCAGTATCCCTGACCATCATACATGAGAATCTTGATAGCTGTTTTACGACGGTTTCGGAATATAAACAGATAGCCGGAAAACGGGTCTGATTTCAGTTCTACCCTGCACAATCTTGCTAACCCGTCGATTCCTTTTCTGAAATCTACAGGTTCCACAGCCAACAATATCCGCATATGAGGTGTAATTTGAATCATGTCCCTTTCCTCCAGAATGCTTTTCCAAGTTCAAGGAGGTCAAAATTCGTTTTACCTTTAAAACACATTTTCATTTTTGCACCGGCGCTGTCTTCCATCTCCACAATACATTCCGATAGCAAAGGAGATTGCTTAAGATCCAGTTCCACAAAAGATGGAGGGTGAATCTCTTGTATAGATGCCTCTTTCATTTTATGAGCGCGCTCTTTTAAAGAGGTATGATTTAAGCATAACGCTTTTGATATCTGGTTGATGGTGTATGTTTCTGAGAGTTTTGCTGCCGCGTCCCACAGTTCGACGGGAATCGATTTGGGGCTTTTCCGGGTTTTACGCCATAACTTAAACTGTTTTTTAACTTCGCCGAGAGTGAGGGTTGAGTGTGACAATTCTTTTTGGACCATCGGTTATCCTCCTTTTTATTAATAGATAACCGAGCATAACATTTATATTTTTTAAAATCATGCAGGCTCACCGGAAGGACAC
>JASFBJ010000099.1 GCA_030149585.1 Desulfobacterales bacterium
TTTTTGGTTACCTCCACAACATCCTGCCTGATTCTGTTGGTTAGAGCACTCATTCTGGCACCCATTAAAGAGCTGTTGCCAATAAAAATAACCCGCTCAGTATCAATTTCAGGTAAAAGACCGATAGTCATCGCTTTTTCCAGATCCACATAGCTTCCAAAACCTCCTGCAAGAAAAACTCGCTCAATCATTTGAATATCCATCCCAACCTCTTCCAAAAGCGTTTGACATCCACTGTAAATAGCGCCTTTGGCACGAATGAGATTTTCAATGTCAATTTCAGTAAGTATAATATCCCGATCAATTTGGGTATCTTGCTGCCAGGCCAGTACATACTCCCAGATGCCCTCGGTTTCCCGGATGCGCTCAGTTTTAAGATCACGGTTAAATTTCCCGAGATTATCTATGATTCCCATTTCAAACATAACCGCCACCATGATAATCAGGCCGGAACCACAGATCCCTTTGGGCCTGACATTGCCGATGGTCAGATTCATTGGCTCAAAGGTGATAGGATTTATTGAAAAATCTTCAATTGCCCCTTTTGCAGCCCGCATTCCAAACTGGATTCCACCACCTTCAAAGGCAGGACCGGCTGAACAGGCTGCGCAGGCCAGCCACTCTTTATTTCCAACAACGATTTCCGCATTTGTCCCAATATCCATAAAAAGAGTCAGCTCTTCGCCAAGGTGCATTCCAGAGCCCATAACGCCGGCTACAATATCGCCGCCCACATAACTTGAAATTTGTGGGTAGACCAGTGCTTCAACATGATCTCCAAGATCCAGTCCAATGCTGACAGCGCTGACCGGAGAATAAATTGTAGCTGTCGGAACATAAGGCGCTCGTCTGATATATCTGGGATTCACTTTTAAGAAAAGCTGGGTCATGGTAGTATTGCCGGCCAGGGTAATACTTGAAACCTCATCCCGTTCCACTTTGGCTTTGCGGATAATTTTGTTGATGATCTTATTAATTGTTTCAATTATAACCTCGTGGATTTTTACCAGACCATCAGGTTTTTCAGCATACATAATTCGGGTTATAACATCTTCGCCATAGCTGATCTGACCGTTAAAATCACCTGCCTCGCTAAGAGTTTTACCGGTATTAAGATCAAGCAGCTCACCGTAGACAGTTGTTGTGCCGATATCAACGGCAAGGGAATAATTCCTTTCCGTGGTATCTCCTGGCTCAATATTAATAATATGGGTTTTGCGACCCTTTTGTACTGGGCGAGCCAGGGTTGCGGTTATTTTAAAATCATTTTCTCTTAAAACATCCGACAACTTGCGGACAAGCGGCAATTCCGCCACCAGGCGGTGTTCATCGTGATTGATCTTCAAATGATTTATCAAACGCGAGGTGTCCGGCATGTTATCCTGAACCGTAGGCGGGGGCAGTTCAAGATATTTTTTTTCCACCGGCGGGATAAATATTCCCTGTTCTTTTAACCGGCTAAAATCAGGCTGTTTGATAGCCGCTGTTTTTCTGGCACTAGCTTGAAAATTCAGCACAGAGGCATCAACCTCTGATTCGACCGGAATTCTGACTATAATATTTCCCCGTATAATAGACTTGCAGGCCAGTCGATAACCTTTTGCCAGATCATCCTTGCTTAATTTTTCAGAAATACCTTCTTCAACACTTCCTTTTTCAATAATTATCCGGCATTTTCCGCAAACGCCCTCTCCGCCACAGGAAGCATTGATATGAACTCCGGCTTCCATGGCAGCCCGAATTAAAATTTCTCCATCTTGAACTTCGATTTCCCTGTTATAGGGAAGAAATAAAACCTTGTGAGTAGTCATAAAAAAAAGCCTCTCCTTTTTTCCCGGTCATTTTTCCCCGGTCATTGTCCATAATAAATCAGGAATGCAAAGGCAGGCTTGTCTCCTGAACCAGCCCTTAAAAAATCTTTTTTTTTTGCAGTTTATCTGCGTTGTCCCCCATCTGATATTTTTTTCATAAAGTTGGTCTTTTTTGTTTTGGATCTGTTTTGTTTAAATTTAGTTACCGGCTAAATTGTGAATTATCTCTGTCAGAATAATGAAGAATTTTTCTGGTTATAAAATTATAAATCTTTTTAAAATCTTTGCGCCATATTTTAGCAAATCGGGTTTTATTTTTTAAAATAATTTTATCATCTTCAGATAAATTATCAGGAGAAAATCTTTTTTTTTGTTTTATTAAATGGCGCATGTCTTCTTTTAGGCAAAGTTTAAATATCTTTCCTTTTTTCGGAAAATAACAGGCCAGCTGGAAATCAATAATGCCTGGGATATTATCCCCGGTAACCAGCCAGTTTTCAGGTTTTTCCAAATCATTATGTACAATCCCGGCAGAATGAATTTTCTTTAGAAGCTTGGCGGCTGCATCATAATAGGATTTATCTGCAACTTTTTTATTTTTCAAAGCCGTTCCTTCAATATAACTGCGCACTAAAAACCCTTTGCCGAAATAGAGCAACCGCGGCAGCCTGGAATCATTTAGTTTGCCAAGCACGTTAAGAATAGTTTTTTCCCGATATGCCAGATAAAAGGCCAAAGGCCGCGCAAATAGTTTTGCGTCGCCAAAATTTCGGCAAATTACAAGCTCTCCCTTATCGCGGCTGACCAGTTCAATTTTTCCAAAAATGTCTTTTTTAAAAGTCTTAACCGTGGTCAAATTCCGCAATATCATATGCATTCCCTTTAAAATTAAAAAATTGCCATAAAAATAAATCTTATCAAAAGCATTAATAAAGTTCAAGAAAGGTTTGAAAAAAACTGCAGGTGAACATATTTTGATATAAATATCTCAAACATCAAAAATGGCTTGTTGATCTTTTGAAAATGATTGGCTATAGGTAATCAAAATATAAGCTGTTATTAAATGAATTATAGGAGTAATGCTGATTACTCTATGGGGTATTTGAATGGAAGATCCTAATATACTGTTTGTAGATGATGACCTTGATATTCTGGATATGGTTGAAAAATATTTAAAACGACATGAATACCGGATTCATACCTGTGATAATGGGCTTAAAGCTTTGAAAATGTTGCAGGAAAAAGAATTCGCGGTTGTTTTTACAGATTATAAAATGCCTGAACTAAACGGCCTGGAACTTTTGGCTGCCATTAAAAAATATAGGCCGGACACAGAGGTTGTCATTATAACCGGTTATGGTTCCATGGAATCCGCAATTGAAGCAATGAAATTCGGCAGCTATGATTATCTGCAAAAACCTTTTAAGCTGGATCATTTAAAGCTGATTATTGATCGAATTATTGAAGAAAAAAAACTGGAAGCTGATACTAAATTATTTAGAGCAAGATCCCGCCAAAGACATAAATATGGTGATTTAATTGGAATAAGCGCCAAAATGCAGGAGATTTATGAACTGATTGACAGACTGCAAATTGATGATCCAACAGTTTTAATTTTGGGAGAAAGCGGTACAGGAAAAGAACTGGCGGCCAAAACTATTCATCAAAATAGTGGGCATCAGAATGCGCCCTTTGTGCCGGTTAATTGCGGCAGCCTCGCAAAAGATATATCCAGCATGCAGATAAACCAGCATATGCAAAATTTACTTGATACTGTTAATAAGGGAACAATATATCTTGATGAAATTACTGAGTTGACTCCAGAGTTAAGAGAGACGGTCAGCAACCTTTTCATGAACAGCGGGCAAAAAGATACCATCAGAATTATTGCCGGAACCCGTTATGAGCTGGATGATGTAATCGCAAGCGGTGTCTTTAAAAACGTTAAAATGGATCTTTTGGATGTACTTCAAATAAGAATGCCTCCTTTACGAGAAAGAAAAGAAGATATCATTCTTTTAATCAACCACTTCATTGATAAAACATATCGTAAAAATAATAAACGGATGATTGGTATTGCACCTGATACAATAGATATCCTGCTGACCTATCACTGGCCTGGAAATTTAATCCAGCTCCAAAATGTAGTTGAACGGGCATTTGCCATGGGGGTTGAAAATTGTATTGAACCTGAAGACCTGCCTGCTGAAATTAAAACTTTTGGGGAAATATCAAAACTGGATTGATTTCATTAGATTTTCAGATTATTTTGCTAATGCCATATATCGGTCATAAAAAATTGCCATGACCGATATCATTCTAATACAACCACCAATCCGTGATTTTTATCTTACTCGTAAACGGACGATTCCCTACGGACTGGCCTCAATCGCAGCTGTGTTGATCAAAGATGGATTTCAAGTTGAAATTTTTGATGCACTGGCCTGCTCCAAAACAAAAAATATAGCTTTGCCCGAGGAAATGGCATATCTGCGCAAGCATTATTGCGGGCTTGATATCTCTCCATTTGGCCTTTTTTACCACTATAAACATTTTGGTTATAGTTTTCAGCATATTGCAAGGATTGCTCAATTATCCGGTGCTTTTATGGTTGGAATTTCTTCTTTATTTACAGCCTATTTTGATACTGCTTTAAAAACCGCCCAGGCCGTAAAAAAGACTTGTCCTGAAAGTAAAATCGTGTTTGGCGGCCATCATCCAACTGCTTTCCCAGGGCAGGTAATGGAAAATTCAGCAGTTGATTTTGTCCTGCGCGGTGAAGGCGAGGTTTCCATCTCTTTGCTGGCAAAAGCCTTAAAAACAGATAAAGTTTTTAAATCAATTCCTGGAATAGTATACAGAAAGGCTGATAAACAATTATTTACTGCACAACCAGCTTTGATGGAGGATTTAAATAAGTACCCGCCACCGGCTTTGAATCTGATAAAAAACCGATACTATCAAAGATCCGGCAAAGACAGCATGGTTATTACTGCAAGTCGCGGGTGTCCTTTAAATTGCAGTTATTGCTCAATGGGGTCAAACTCGATAAATAAATTTCGGATGAAAAAAATTTCTACCCTGTCCCATGAGATAAAGATTGCAAAACAAGGGTTGAACCTGGGATTAATTGATTTTGAGGATGAAAATCTCGCTATGAATAAAAAATGGTTTTTGGCTTTACTGGCAGATATTCGCCGGCAATTTAGTATACATATTCCTGAGTTAAGAGCTATGAATGGATTATTTCCACCAGCTTTGGACCAGGAAATTATTGCGCAGATGAGTGCAAGCGGCTTTAAAACTTTGAATTTATCACTTGGATCTGCATCATTAAACCAGATTCGGCGATTTAAGCGGCCTGATGTAAGAGCTGCCTTTGATAGCGCCTTGAATCTGGGGCCTAAATTTAATTTAAATAGTGTAGGCTATATTATTGCAGGGGCTCCACATCAAACACCAGAGGACTCAGTGGCTGATCTTATTTATCTTGCCAAACGCAAGGTATTGGCAGGAATTTCTATTTTTTATCCATCGCCGGGCAGTCAGGATTTTCAAACCTGCGGGAATTTAAAAATTCTTCCATCTTTTTTTTCGCTGATGCGGTCAACAGCCTTACCAATTTCACACACAACAACTCGAATTGAGTCAATTACCATCTTGCGACTTGGGCGTATCCTTAATTTTATAAAGCAATTGATAAATTTAAAAATCGATCTTCCAGGACAGGCTGTTTCCCGCTCAATTCTTGACCCGGCTGCAGGACGTTTGCATAACGGCCGGTTGTTATTATCGTGGTTTTTTCAAGATGCCAGGATAAGAGGTCTTACGCCAGACGGTCAGGTTTTTGAATATTTGCAGGCTCCTGAAATTATCAGGCAGTTTATCAGGGGAATTAAAAAAGTCCAATTACGCGGATGCTGAAATATGGTGCTGTTAATATTTTTCGGCATATTTGGCCCGGCATATTTGGGATAGACGATGGGTTATTATTGCCGCAGCTCTTTTTTAATGTTAAAATTAAGAATTTAAATTTTGGTGGGTGTTTAGAAAATTCATTTTTTAAAATAAGGGAATAAATAAATATGAGATTAGGTATTATTGGATTTCCTGGTGCGGGCAAGGGAACTGTGTTTGGCGCTTTAACGAAAACAGGGGCAGATGTTCAAAACAAAAGAGAAAACCAGATCACGAACATAAAGGTACCGGATCATAGGGTTGAACGTCTAAGTGAGATGTATTCTCCTAAAAAGACAACCTTTGCCAGGGTGGAATATTTTATGCCGGGATCGGCTGACAAGGGACCAGAGCAAAATAGAGAAAAAAAAATATGGAATCAGGTCAGAGATTGCGATGCCTTGATTCATGTTATAAGAAATTTCAAGGCATATGGTATGGAAGATCCAGTCCCGGGAAAAGAGTTGCTGTCGCTTAAGCAGGAATTGATTTTAGAAGATCTTGTGGTAGTTGAAAAACGCCTGGAAAGAGTGGCGCTTGATAAAAAACGCGGGAAACTGATAAATCCAAAAGAGCTGGCTCTGCTAAAAGATTGCCTCAAACATCTTGAAAATGAAATCCCTTTGAGAAATTTTCCAGAGATTGCCCAGGCCGGAATTCTTAGAGGCTATGCTTTTTTATCGGCCAAACCCCTGCTGGTTCTTTTTAATAATGAAGATGATGATGATCACCTGCCGGATATTCAAACACAGGTTCAAGCTAAAGCAGAAAATTATATGGTTCTAAGGGGTCAACTGGAACAGGAACTCGCCCAAATGGAAGATGAGGAGGTTGACGAATTTTTGAAAGAATTCAATGTCAAAGGTTCAGCCATGGATCGGGTGATAAAAAATTCCTATGAGCTTTTAGGATTAATTTCATTTTTTACAGTGGGTTCTGATGAAGTAAGGGCATGGACAATTCAAAAAGATACAGTTGCTGTTGATGCTGCTGAGACAATCCATTCTGATATTAAAAAAGGATTTATCAGGGCAGAAGTTTTAGCCTATGATGATTTGATAGCTTCTGGTTCTTCAAAAGCGGCCCGCCAAAAAGGCAAAACGCGACTGGAAGGCAAATCCTATCTGGTTCAAGATGGGGATATCATTAATTTCCGGTTTAATGTTTAATATGTACTCATCTTTTAAAAATTCGGAAAATCTTTCATGGGAAAAAATACTGGCCTGCAGCTTGACGAAACCAGAGCAGCTATTACAACATCTGGCAGAGCAGCGGTCTGGGCATTTGGCTGGGCAGCAGTTTGAGCCTTTGGCTGAGCATTTGGCTGAACATCTGGCTGTCCAGGCCGGGGATTTAGAACTGGTTGCGAAAACTTATCCCATGCAGATCAATCCTTATATTTTCTCATTAATTAAAACTCCTAATGATCCTGTCTGGCGTCAGGTTGTTCCAGATGTAGCTGAACTGGATGATTCAAAAAATATTTTAGATCCCTTAAATGAAGAGAACCAGTCACCGGTTTCCAATCTCATTCATCGCTATCCGGATCGTGTGGTTTTTTTAATTTCAGTCCGTTGTGGAGCATACTGCCGTTTTTGCATGCGTAAAAGAGTAGTAGGGCATGAAGATCAAATCACCAGGGCAACAATCAGCGAAGGGCTGAAATATATCCGGCTGAATCCAGCAGTTCAGGAAGTTATTCTTTCAGGAGGCGATCCTTTTCTGCTTAAAGATAAACAACTGGGAAATATTTTACAAAGTCTTAGAAATATCTCCCATGTTAAAATAATTCGTATTCATACCAGGGTTCTTTGTACCCTGCCTCAGCGTATAACGCCGAAACTGGTTCAAATTTTAAAAGCTTTTCAGCCGCTTTATATCAATACCCATTTTAATCATCCTGTTGAGATTACAAGTCAAGCAGTAAAAGCCTGTAACCTTCTGGCAGATGCCGGCATTCCCCTAGGCTGTCAGACGGTTTTATTAAAAGGGGTTAATGATGATTCCCGGATAATGGTAAAATTAATGCGAAAGCTGGTACAAATCAGGGTTAAACCCTATTATTTGCACCATCCTGATCAAATAAAGGGAACAGGACATTTTCAGACCTCTCCTGAAAGTGGTTTGAAAATTATGGCGACCCTGCGCGGATTTCTTTCCGGCCTTTGCGTACCACAATATATGCTTGATCTGCCTGGCGGGGGTGGAAAAATTCCTTTGACTCCAGAATACATAATTGAAAAAAAACAAGATAGCTGGATAGTGCAAAATTATAAAGGAAAAAAATTTGTGTATCCCTTAATTTGACAAGGTTTGCAAGACATTCCTTGACATGTTGATTATTTATCTAAAGAGGCACCACTAAATCACTGCGCTGGGATATGACCGGCAAGGCCATGGCTACTGCTATTTTAAGAATGAAAGTAAATGTGGATTAAAAAAAGCTTGACGTTTTGTCTTTTAAACCCTAATTATAACATAATTATTATAAATAAATGAAGGAAAAAAAATTATGAGCGCAGATAAAAACAGACATGAAGTTCGAGCTCCAATGTCAGGCATTTTTTACCGCAGCCCCTCTCCGGATGACCCACCATACGTACAAATCGGCGATGTGGTTAAAAAAAAACAGGTTCTCGGACTTTTAGAAACAATGAAAGTATTTCAGAAGGTTAAATCACCAGTTGCCGGTAAAGTACTAGAAATTTTACTGGAAAACGAAACTCCTGCCAAAGATAATGAATTAATGTTCGTTCTTGAACCTGCATAAATCATGCCGGGTTTTTAATTATAGGTATAGAGCTTATTAAAAATAATTCATAAGGCTACAGGTAGAAATTCGAGTAACACCTTCTTGAATTTCTACCTGTACTACTACCAAAGTGCTCGTGGATGATAATTAATCCCAGTGCTGCGGAATACGACTTTCCGGGAATTTCAATTCCAAAAAAATTTTGCGGCAGCTGCATGCCGTAAAACTGTTTATTTTGCTCTCTATCAGCAATGAGATGTGTTTAAACTATATCAGTATGGTGTGGGCCTGGGCTGCCCCGTTTCTACAGAAAAGCTTAATCAGCATGGTTATATAATTTAATTATAAAGGAGACCGTTTATATGAAAAATTTTATGAACCCGAAATCAGTGGTTTTAATCGGGGTAACCCATAAACACGGCCCAGGCTCTTATAACAACCTGGAAACAATGCTTAAGTATGGCTATAAAGGTAAAATCTTTTTAGTCCATCCACAGGTTGACAGTATTATGGGTCATAACGCATATGATTCTGTTGAAAAGATTCCTGAAACTCCTGATCTGGCTGTTATCTCCGTTGGCAGAGATAATGTTTTACCGGTATTTAAAGCCTGCGTTGAAAAAAATATAAAAAGAGTTATCATTATCAGTCAGGGTTTTAAGGATGCAGATGAAAAGGGCGCTCGTCTCCAGGATGAGATGGTTGCAATTGCCAAAAAAAATTGTGTTCGAATTATCGGCCCTAATACCCTTGGTGTTCTTAATCCTTTCAGCGGATTCAGCACTTCTTTTGTTGATCTTAAACGTGATTCAAACCCTTATCCACTGGGCGTTATCCTCCAGTCAGGAATCTTTATTGCCTCAATTGATGCTTTTACCAAAGAGCTGGGCAAAGCCCTTGATATTGGGAATGCCTCTGATGTAGATTTTGTGGATGGGCTGGAATATTTTGAAAATGACCCTGAAACTAAAATTATTTTTATTCATATGGAGGGCGTTAGAAACGGAAAACAATTTTTCAAGGTTGCCTCAAGGGTAGCTCAAAAAAAACCAATTATTATCCTGAAAACCGGCCGTAGTCAGGCCGGCGCTCAGGCTGCTCTTTCGCACACAGGTTCAATCGCGGGTGAAGATGCAGTTTTCGATGCTGCCATGAAAAAAGCCGGTCTTATCCGTGTTAAAAATATGATTGAACTGCGTGCGGTTTGCAATGCCTTGCTCCATTGTCCACCCATGCGAGGCCCCAGGCTTGGACTTATAACCATATCCGGGGCCTGCGGAATTATGACTGCTGATGCGTGTGAAGATTTTGGCCTGGAACTGGCCTCTTTTCCGGAAGATCTACTATCTCAATTTGAACAACCATCCATTAAGTGGTTTAAACTTCATCATCCCATTGATATCTGGCCTGTTGGAATTGTCTCGGGCAATGTTCTGGAAATGTATGCCAGGATTGCCACAGCACTCTTAAAAACCGACCATCTGGACGCCCTGCTGATTATTTTTCCGGCATTTGATTCCTCTTTGCATACGGAAATGGATGCTGCCCTGTTAATTGATAAAATTATCGATCAAAATCCAAACCAGATCCCCATCACTTTCTGGATTTATGGCCAGGGGGGAAAAGCCAAAATACAAGAGCTTTCCAAAATTGACGGGGTGGCTGTTTTTGAGCGAATTGATGAAGCAGTCATGGGGCTGGCCGGAAGCTGGCGCTATGTTAAATATCAGAAACAAATTGAATAATAAGGAGAAAATCATGTCTGATGTTTTATTATTTGAAGTCAAGGAAAAAATCGCCTACCTTACCTTAAACCGGCCTGAGAGTAGAAATGCTATCAATGTAGAGATGTATAATGGAATTAATGATTACTGGAAAATTGTTAATGAAGATGATGATATTCGAGTATTGATTGTCACGGGTGCCGGTGAAAAAGCTTTTTGCGCAGGGATGGACTTAAAAGAGGTGGCTCGTTTCAAAAAAGAGGGTAAAAAAGATTTTTTAAATTATGTCAAAGATCCTTATATCCGTAATATGCGCGCTGTAAAAAAACCCATTATCACAGCTATTAACGGCAATGTCTTTGCCGGCGGTTTTCTTTTATCGCTCAACTCGGATATAAGGATAGCAGTTGAGGGCACTACCTTTGCCATTACAGAGTCAAAAATAGGGCGGGGATCACCCTGGGCAATTCCTCTTTTATGGATGCTGCCTCTTGGAATGGTCATGGAATTAACATTAACCGGCAGTGCTGTTTCCGATAAAAAAATGTACGAGGTTGGTTTTTTAAACAGACTGGTAAAGCGGGAAAAGCTCATGCCCACTGCTATAGAAATAGCGGAAAGAATAAGAGATAATGCCCCGCTATCAGTCATGGCAGCAAAAGAATCACTACTGCGCGGCATGGATCTTGGGCTTGATGCAGGGTTTGACAAGGCTATAGAGATTTATAAGCATGTCTATGCCAGTGAAGATGCTCAGGAAGGATCTCTTGCCTTTGCTGAAAAAAGAAAACCAGTCTGGAAAAGTCGTTAGGCTTGCGCAAAAATAACTTTATATTTTAAGCATCGACGCATCTTGCCTGGCTGCGTTGCGAAAGCGTAGAAATATCTTGATATTCTTACACTTTCGCGCCTTGCCGGCCAGGCTCCTCAATACTTAAAATTGCTAATTTATTTTTGTGCGAATCCTTAGGAACGAGGACGAATTAACTTCCCCAACTATGCATCACAGCTTCAGGCCATCTTTGCCCGATCTAAAAATACAAAAATCTTGAAATAGCTCGCTATTCCTGCAACTTTTGTACTTTT
>JASFBJ010000100.1 GCA_030149585.1 Desulfobacterales bacterium
GATTCCAACGATGATATTAATCAGATTATAAATAATATTGCCAAACAAAAAGAAATAGAAAGCATCAGGATTTATAATAAGAGAGGTCAGATAAAATTTTCCAGCAAAATCTCTGAAGTTGACCAAATTACAAGCATAAAAGATGAAGCCTGTTATGTTTGCCACAGAACAAAACCTCCTCCAGACAAACTCAGTTTAAAAGAAAGAACCAGAATATTTAATTCTTCTGACGGATACAGGCAGCTTGGTATTATATATCCGATTCTCAATGAACCTGATTGCGCTAGCAGATGTCATATCCATTCCAAAGAAGAAAAAATTTTGGGGGCTCTTGACCTGGTTGTTTCTCTGGCGGAAAAAGATAAGGAGATAATGCTATTTATAAAACTTATAATTGGTACAGGCATTTTAGTCTTTATTATTTTATCAAGTATAATAACGATTGTTGTTATCCGCTTTATAAATCTGCCCATAAAACAGATGACAGCAGCTACTGACAGGATCGCAGATGGGGATTTTTTTACTCCAATAAATGTCAGGCAAAATGATGAAATGGGCCGACTGGCGGCATCTATTAATAAAATGGGCGCAAATATTGGTGAAAAGCAGATAGAGCTCAATAAGCAAAAGGATCAATATCAGACCCTGTTTGAGCTTGTTCCCTGCCTGATAACTGTTCAGGATAAAAAATATAAGCTTTTAAGTTATAATCGTAAATTTGCCGACATGTTTGACCCCAAACCAGATGACCACTGTTATTATGCTTATAAGGGGCTCAATAAAAAATGCGATGATTGTCCTGTTGAAAGAACCTTTAAGGATGGAAAGCAACATCATGGCGAACAAACAGGCATAAATAAGGATGGAACAATTTCCCACTGGATTGTTAAAACCGCCGGAATAACAGACTCCAGCGGAAAAATAGTCTCTGCAATGGAGATGAGCATTGATATTACACCCCGCAAAAAACTGGAACAGGAACTTAAAAAATCAGAAGCTAATTATTATGCAATATTTAATAATATGCCCTGTCCTGTTTTTGTATTGGATATGAAAACTCTAAAAATAGTTGATTGCAATGAAATGGTTAAAGCGGTTTACGGATATAGCCGAAAAGAAATTATTCAAACATCTTATCTTAATTTATTTTATAACAGAGAAAAAAAAGATCTTGGAAAAATAATAATCAGGTCGAGTTTTATAAATAAAATCAGGCATATCAACAAGGCGGGGAAAATTATATTTGTTAATATTCGTATTTCGCCTTCAGAATATTCCGGTTTAAAGGTACTGCTTATTGCCGCTTCTGATATAACCAAACGGCTTGAGACTGAACAGCAGTTGATACAGGCCGGCAAACTTGCAACTCTTGGCGAAATGGCAACCGGCGTTGCCCACGAACTGAATCAGCCCCTATCCGTTATGAAGACTGCAAGCAGTTTTTTTATAAAAAAAATTAATAATCATGAAGAGATAGATAATAAAATTCTATTTACCATGTTGGAGAAAATAGACGTTAATGTGGATCGCGCCAGTAAAATCATAAATCATATGAGACAGTTTGCCAGAAAATCAGAACCTGGGCTGGAAAAGGTAGATGTAAATAAAGTTATTGAGAAAACTCTGGAAATATTCAGCCGGCAGTTAAAGGCAAGGGGGATTGAACTGGTTTTGGAGATTGAAAAAAATCTACCGAAAATCAATGCTGACCCAGCCCGACTGGAACAGGTTTTTTTAAACCTGATTATCAATGCTCGGGATGCAATTGAGGAAAATATATTATTAAACAAGGATGTTATAACTGAAAAAAAGATTATTCTAAAAACTCAATCCACTGCCGAAAATGTAATTTGTTCGATTTGTGATACCGGCACAGGTGTCTCAGAAGAAATTATTGATAAGGTTTTTGAACCTTTTTTTACAACCAAAGAGGTTGGTAAAGGCACAGGAATTGGTCTTTCCATAAGTTACGGGATAGTGAAAGAATTTGGTGGGACTATCAAGGTTGAGCCGAATATTAACCCGGAGATTAACCACGGTGCCTGTTTTATAATAACTTTTCCGATACTTAGGTGATAAATAATGAAAAATACTATCCTTCTAGTGGATGACGAAGAAGATATTCGGGATGTTCTGGGTATTTCCCTGGCTGATATGGGCTTTGAAGTTCATACTGCTGAAAATGCAGAAAAAGCCTTGCAGATCTATAAAACCATTGGTCCTGAAATTGTGCTGACCGATATAAAAATGCCGGGTATGGACGGCATTGATCTCTTAAAAAAGATAAAACAGGAAAACCCCGAGACAGAGGTGATTATGATTACCGGTCATGGGGATACAGATCTTGCAATAAAAAGTTTGAAATATGAAGCAACTGATTTTATTACCAAACCAATCAATGTCGATGCTTTGGAAATATCTATTAAAAGAGCCGGGGAAAAAATAATAACCAGGCGGAAACTAAGGGAGTACACCGAGAATTTAGAAACGCTTTTACGAGAAAAGTCAGCCCTGCAGGATCATCTTTCCTCCCTGGGTTTTATGCTAAGCTCTATTTCTCATGGCGTAAAAGGCCTTTTGACGAGACTTGATGCTGGAATTTATCTGCTTGGTTCTTCACTTAAAAAAAAGGATTACGAGGAGAGTAAAGATGGCCTTGATATAGTTAAACATACTGCTGAGCGTATTAAGAAGATGGTCATTGATATACTCTACTATGCAAAAGAAAGAGAATTAAAAACTGAAAAAATAGATGTTTTAAGCTTTGCCAATGATCTGGCCGATGTTATTGAATCAAAAATACAGGGACGTGAGATTGAATTGATTCGTGAATTTGACGGTGCTTCTTCAATGGAGTTTGAAATTGATGAGGAATTTTTATGCTCTGCCCTTATCAATATTCTTGATAATGCTGTTGATGCATGCACTGGGGATGCATTAAAAAAAGAACATAAAATTATATTTGGAATTAAGGAGGATAAAAATAATATTATATTTAATATTCAGGATAACGGGACAGGTATGGATAGTGCCGTTACTGAAAAAATATTTAATCTGTTCTTTTCCTCAAAGGCAAGCAGGGGCACAGGCCTTGGGCTTTTTATATCAAATAATATTATAAAGCAGCATAACGGTAAAATCCACGTAAATTCAGTCAAGGGTAAGGGAACTCTTTTTAGAATCAAAGTTCCTAAAATACATTTGCAATGACTGGACTGCTGCAAAAATTTTTAACTGCAGCAGTATTTTTCTATTAGCTATGGCTTAACTTTTCGATAAACTTTGTCATAGGGCATTTCAACTCCATTAACTGTCAGCAGGTTATTTGCTATGGAAATTCCGAATAATTTTTCATTTTCCTGCAAATAGGGCAAAATAAGATCCCAGTCCCCCTGGGTGAGGGTTGCAAAATTTCCGCCGTTGAGCTGCTCTTCAACAAGTTTATTTTCAGGATCTCTAACATAAATTGCTCCGCCTGAAGCCAGAGAAAATAGATTTGAACCTGGATAGGGTGTGGCCAGCTCAATCAAAGTTCCGTCTTCATCAAAGCTCATCCCGTTTAAAATAACAAAACCACCGCCATTTAAAGGATCTCCGGCCATAAATGATTCAGCCAGGTAATCCAAACAGGTTCCGTTAATAATAACCCGGGGGTGGCCGGTGGCATTGATCAGGGGCCGCCCTGCAGCATTGCCCATTAAATAGACTTCTCCGCCCTTGGCGCCGTACATAAAGGTCTGGCCTGTATCTCCATAAATTACCAGCTTGCCCTTATTCATAATCTGACCCAGTTGATCCTGAGCATTGCCGTGAACCTGAATCAGCATACCGTCGATTCCAGAGGCAAGATAGTCGCCGGAGCTGTCATATACATCAATGATTACATCTTTACTGTTTTTCCCAAACCCGCAGCCTGTAAATCTTTGACCTTTATAGCCAAAACAGATATATTGCAGCCATCCTAAACGGTAGGCCTTATTGATCAGACGCGAATCACAGTCTTTTCCTTCAGGTTGAAAATCTCTGGCATTGATCACCAGAATTTTTTCCCCTTTTTCAGGCGCGCGTAAATTTTCTTTATTATTCCAGTCAATATTGGCATAAACTGATCCGGCATATTCGTTAAGCTTTGGGATCTCATTAAAAATAGCTGTCAGGCTGGTTCTGATAATATGAAGAACCGAACCGCGCTTTTTATTGCCGGTTGGGAAAATTCGGTCGTTGATATGCGTTAAAAGATCAATACTGTTTTTGCGTAAAAGGTCATTGACTCTGGCCTGGCTGACCAGTTCCGAACAAAAAAACTGCAGCTCGCTGAAATCCCATTTATTAATACTGGATACAGCATAGGCCTTAAGCCCTGCAATATCTTTTGCCCCCAGGCCATCTTTTATTTTCAGGTTTATCTTATCGCCTGTGGCTGGTGTAACAAATTTAACAGTTGTATCAAAATGCTGCATGCCGGAAGGTACATCTACGATATCACCAAATTTATTGGTGGTAATCAATGTTTTAGACCCGTCATTTTTGCCTGAATCTTTTATGGTAAAGGTGAAAGAGCCGCCATCAGTGGAGCTGCCTCCTCTGGCATTCCAGTATTTATCAGCGATCGGACAAAACCGGCTGTCCTCAGCCGCCAGATTTTCCAAAGTAGAATCAATGGCCTGTTTTTCCGAGCAGACCAGCCCGATTTGAACCTCATCTCTTTTTTGGAGGGCAAAAACCTGGGGACGCAGCATGGCTGTATCTGTAATGCCGATCATTTGGAAAATTTTCTTATATGGATTATTACGGGCAATAATAAAAAACCATGGGCCATCTGGTGAGCCCTGCATGTGCTGTGACTGAATATAGCGATAAATTCGCTGCTTGGCTTGAGGCAGGCTGTCAAAATCATATTCAGTGGTAGGAGCCAGGGCTTCAATAATATATTCCATGGGATAACCAAAGGTTCGGCTGTACAGATCCAGCATTAAAACTGAAACCTCGGTATCTGTTAAAAACTGAGGGTAAATATTATACTGGTTGAGGTATTCGCTGCAAGAATGATAGTTGGCAAAGTCACCATTATGTACCAGGGCTTCATGCATGCCGGAAAAAGGATGAGCGCCGCCTGGATGCCACATTCTGCCCCTTGTGGGATAACGCTGATGAGCTATCCATCCATGGGCTCTGAAATCATCAAGGCAGTAGTACTGGGTAACCTGCTCAGCATAACCCACGATTTTTAAAATCATTACATTTCGGGCGTGGGAGAGTACAAAGGCCTGTTTTTCACCTAAAGAAGCGTAATATTGTTGATTAAGACTGATCGTATTCTGGTAAACAAATTCATCTTCAGCCTTGCGATCTTCCAGTTTATCAAGCTGGTTTTCCTCCACAAAGCAAGACAGCTTGTCTTTTTTGACTCGAACCAGGTAGCGCCATACATCAGGCGGCTTAACCTCCAGACCGATCTGCCTGTAATCATCTATGGTTGGTATTTTTTCAGCTTTGTGAATATCAAATAAAGGAGCAATATTGCTTTTTTCTACTGCCTGTTGCGAGCTGGAATCAAGATAGGCTACCTGCAATAGATAGTGGCTGTCCAAAACATCCTGGGTTACACCCAAATCAGCAGCACAAAGTCCAACAGCTGCTATGCCCCCGCCTTTTCCATTGCCTCTGTTATGCATCTGCACCGAAGGTTCATAAATATGTCTTCCGGCAATTGGAATTGATGCAATAAAACCGGTTACTCCGCAGCCGCCTTCTTCATCCAGTTTGTTAACCGGAGAGATAGTATGTGGCAGTTTGGCCCTTGAGGCCAGAATTTTTTCTATGGTATCATTACGATTTTGTTTCATAATCCAAATCGTTCCTTAGATATAACTGATAAGTGGCAATTATGGTTTAAAACCATTAAATAATATGTTGTTTGATCGGTGTTGCCTGGTATTTAGCGCGTTCCTCTTTATCCAGATAATCCATATGTATTAAAAGATCGCTTCGTCCCACCAGTTCTTTAATGCTTTGCATGCCAAAGCTTCGGAGAATATCGCACCACTGCTTGCGCCAGGCTATATACATGTTGATAATCCGCTGTTCAACATACTCTTCGGAAATCATATAGCCAAGTTCAGGATCAGTTGAGGCGATTCCCCTGGCGCAGCCTCTTCCACTTTCACAATTACCGCAACGAACACACTCCAAAGCAACAATCTCAGCAGTTCCAATAACGACTCCATCAGCTCCCAGTGCAATAGCCTTGGCAACATCCATTGCATTACGAATTCCACCACTTGCGATCAAAGTGATTTTGTCGCGAGCCCCTTCATCTACTAAAAATTGGTGAACCTTGGGGATTGCATACTCAATCGGCATGGCAATATTTTTCTTGGCAATATCAGGTGCCGCCCCTGTGCCGCCATAACTGCCGTCAATATGAATTATATGCGCGCCTGCATAATAGGCTCCAACTGCCACCATATCTACGTCAGTAGGGGTTGAAACTTTAACTGAACAGAGCACCTGGTTATTGATCTCTTTCATCCAGTCCACATGTTTTTTATGGTCTTCCACTGAATAAACACTGTGAAATGGAAAAGGTGAAAAAAGCGGTCTGCCTACCACGGTCTCACGCATGGCAGCCACAGCCTCGGTAACTTTTTCGCCAAGAAGATGACCTCCAAGGCCTGGTTTTGCTCCCTGGGCATATTTAAATTCCATGATGGGACAGTGTTGCAGAGTTTCTTCACGAACTCCGAAAAGACCGGTTGCAACCTGGGTAATCACATTTTCTTTATAGGGTAAAAGCTCAGGGGGATATCCGCCCTCACCAGTGCATGTCAATGTATCCAGAGCTTTTGCGGCTCTTGCTCTTCCTACCATTACAGATAAGGCAGTAGAACCATAAGACATCCCGCCGCCATAGCAGGGGATTGAAATTGTTTTGACCGGCCGGCCGTCATTTGTTTTGTTCAGCTCAATGCTTGTGTCGATTTTATCATCGTCAAGCTTCAAAGAAAGAGCGGAATCAGGTTTGATGAAACGCATTTTATCAAATCCGCCGCCGGAATCTCCCAGACTATACTCAAGATCAACTTTAGGAAGATCACCGGTTTCAGCCATTGCAAAATGCCCAAGAAGCATTTCAGCAGTCCAGCGGTAATCACCCATGGTTTCTAAAAGCGCATTTTTTCTTAGAGTAAGGGCCTGAACCGGACATTTATCAATGCAAAAGAAATCGTTTTCCCGGCATTTAAAACCAATGCATTTATGTTCAATTGGACGAAGGGGTTTGGCATAATTTGAGTATCTAATATGAACCCCGTATGGACACAGCTCAGCGCATTTACCACAAGAGATACATGCATTGCTCCGTTTAATAACGTATTTGCCAATGGTGTTACGAAACCGTGACGGAGTTTCCACAGCCTTTGGCAGTTTTATAGAATTTGTGTTTTCACTCATAAATAATCCTAAATTGCGGCAACTTTTCTTTCCCCGAAAATGGGGCCGAAATTTTCTTTTTCCAGATCTTCAAACCACATTGATCGACCAACTTCCCCGCGCAGTCGTCTTATCTCACGAAGTCCCATGGCTCCAAGCATTTCCAGCATCTGGTTTCGCCATGCCCCAATCAGATTGATAATTCTGGCACAACCATAATCAACGTCCATTTCTTCCAGTTTGACAGGACAGCTAAGACCTTCAAGACAGCGCCCGCAAAGCCGGCATTCCATGGCAACAAGCAGTGGCAGGTCAATGGCAATACCGTCGGCTCCGCAGATAATTTCCTTGTTAACATGTTCAGCCATGGCAATGCCACCGTAAATAATAAGGTTGACTCTTTGCCTGGCAGATAGATCCACCAGGGCAAGGTGAATTTCCCTGGTCATATCTTTGACAAAACGCGGGTTATCTGTGTTAAGTTCAAGACCATTTTCATCAGTATAACAATAAAGTGTGTCAACGCCTGTGTTGACCAGATTTTCAACAATTGACTTGCAGTCTTTATCAAGGGGAATATTGACCATGATAAAGATATCCGGGTTAATTTCCCGCAGTTTGGCAAATTCCTGTTCTATTCCCGGCTGATAGGCCAGACTTACCATTCGGCAGCCAATGATAAGATCAGAATAATCTGCATAATTATCTTTGGTCATCTGAGGAATAAGGTTTTTCAGAAAGGGCTTTAAATCTTCTTTAATCTCCTTTGGGTTGATCAACATAAAGGTATTAATAATGGCCGCTGCTTTTACCATTGAAAGCAAAACCTTCCGGCTTAAAATGCCGAAATCAGGCTGACGGAATAAAATCGGCAGGGGCACTTCAAGAATAGGTGGCACATCTACAGCCAGTTCCATATCATCTGTAAAGGCAAGTCCTGCTGGTCTGCGTGAAAGTTCAATACAGGTGTTGATATACTCGCGGCCATGGATTCCATCCCGGGTGGGCCGGACAATCTCAGACATATCCGTCCACATGGAGTCAAATCCTTTTCCAACAAAGGGCCCCCTGTAGCCGGCACCTGAAACTGGAATACTGCCGGTATGTGCCTGATACCAGGTTCGGTGGATAATATCCGAGGTCCAGTAATTATTTCCCAAAGTTCTGTATTCAGGATTGATTACCCTGGAAAAAATACCTTTGGTACATTCCTGAACACAGCGAAAACAGCTCATACAGGTATAAAGAAATTCCGGCTCCTTCATTGAGCTGTTATGCAGGAAATTATCTTCAAATATCCCGTAAACACATTTTTTTTTAACACACTCCCTGCAACTGCCGGCACAATCTTCACGAAATTCAATGGTAGTGTATTTCCCCACCGGGTAAAAACGAGGCGGGGTTTCCTGAGTATCTATATGATATTTTTTGGGCATTTAAACTTCCTTTGAGGAACCTGAATTGACGGTTTAAAATGTCAATCTGTTTGGCTCTTTATTTTTGCAGTCCTGCGGCCTTAACGATTTCAGCTACTTTTTCTTCCCATTCAATGGCCATTATGTGAACCCCGCTGATGCCTTTGATTTCGCGCAGTTCAGCAATGGTTTCCAGACAGATTTTCAGCCCTTCGGCCACTGCTTTTTCTTTGGGAACGCCCTCCATCCGTTTAATGACATCTTCAGGCACATCCATCCCTGCTACCCGGTTATTCATAAATTTTGCCATGCCAGCTGATTTTAAAGGGGTAACCCCGGCCAGAATATATACCTTTTCAGTGAGGCCTTCTTCTCTGGACAGCCTTATCCACTCTTTAAAACGTTTCATATTATAGATACACTGGGTCTGGATAAAATCAGCTCCAGCTTCAATTTTTTTTGCAAGTCGAATGACTCTGTATTCAAATGGATCTGCAAAGGGATTGGCGGCAGCTCCAATAAACATTTGGGGAGCTTCATTCAGCTCAAAACCACTCATATCCTTTCCATTATCCCGCATATTTTTAACCATTCGCAAAAGATTCATGGAATCTATATCAAAAACATTCATGGCGTCCGGCTGACTGCCAAAGGTTTGATGATCACCGGACAGACAGAGAATATTTTTTATTCCAAGGGACCATGCCCCAAGAATATCAGATTGCAAGGCGATCCGATTGCGATCCCGCACTACCATCTGCATCACCGGCTCCAGTCCCATCTGAACCAGATGAGCGGATGCGGCAATACTTGACATGCGTACAATGGCGGTCTGGTTATCAGTAACATTAACAGCATCCACCACACCTTTTAAGAGCTCGGCTTTTTGGCGAACCACCTTGACATTGGCCCCTCTGGGAGGGCCGCATTCAGCTGTTACGGCAAATTTACCGTTTTCCAGGGTTTTTTGTAAGTTGCTTGGTGAAGTTTTCATATAATATGATCCTCCCTGACCAGTTTTCTTGGACCCCCTGAATTGCTTGAACGCCAGTCTTTTGGAGGAATATAGGCTCTTATATTGTCAAGTTGTCCCAATGTTTTTAGCCGGTCTATAATTAATTGCCAGGCGCATTCCACTGATGGGTCTACTTCGCAAATTCCATTCTGGGAACCACCGCATGGCCCGTTGAGTAATTTTTTGGAACAGCGGGTGATAGGACAGATCCCTCCATAAAGTGCAAGTTCACAATTGCCGCAGCCCACGCACTCTTCCGTAAACAAGCCAGGTCTCTCCTGAACGCCGATAAAAGTGGTATTGAGTCCTGGCAGTACCGGGACTTTGGCGAATTGTCTGGCAATATCCTGAACTCCGGCTCCGCATCCAAGGGATAAAACCGCCTGGTTGCGTGCAACACAGGAAGCCGCCTCCTGTATAAATTCGTTTTCACACTGACGCTCAATGGTCTTTTCTTCAATTTCAATTTTTTTGCCGTCTTTTTTAAAGGATAGACGCAGGGCACTTGCCAGAACCGCCACTTCATCTTCCCCTCCGGCAAAACATGTTTTGACACAGGTGCCGCATCCCAAAATTAACAGCTTTTGGTAGGGCGCCACCATTTTTTTAATCTCATCAATCGGTTTTTGTTCAGCTACTATCATTATAATAACTCCCAATATTTAAAAAACACGGATAAAAATACCCCAGATATTTTTTTAAAAGAAATTTTGCTAACAACATCTTTTCATTATATTCGTCGCTGGTACTGAGCGCTTTTCACGCTGCAGGGTTTGGACCCAGTACAGCCAGTTCAGAAAGAGTTTTTCGTAAAACCTTTGCCGCTCCCTTATGATCTTGAATCTCAAGATTAGCCATACTTAAACGCCGGCCATCAAGACCAATTTCATCTAACAGGTTTTGCACCCAGGCAATTCGTTTTTTTGCCCTGAGATTGCCTTGAACATAGTGACACTGCCCTTCAGGGCATACTATAACAATTACAGCATCAGCGCCGGCTTCAAAGGCTCGTAACAGGTAAACATCCTTAACCATGCTGGAACAGGCCATTTGAATTGTTTTTATTTCAAATGAATCATTCTTATTCAAAGACGGTATTGAAGTTTCCGAAAAAGCATTGATGCAATAAAAAATTGTTATTTTGGGATTGAAATCAGCTTCCATATTTTTATAAACACTTCCTTAGCTTCAGCTTATTTCCGGGCCGGCAAAACCATACCGGAAAGATTGAAAAAATAAAAAAGGCGCCTACCCGTAGTTATTTTGGGATATAGACGCCTTTGTCTGTCCTTCTGAATTAGAAAAAAACGCACGCCATTGTGCAATCTTTTCTTTTAAACTCAGATCATTTAAATGAAAATATGAGTATAGTCAAGTAATAAAAAAGATATTTTTCAACATAATGAAATTTATGCTTTTAATCCGCCTGTTTGCGGTTTTCAAATGAGCGATGCTTGTGCATCTTAAT